>JAFWBZ010000122.1 GCA_017537105.1 Clostridia bacterium
GCAGCGCTTTTCCTTGATGTGCGCCTCGTACTCGTCGCGGAAGAAACGCAGCGTGGACAGCACGGGGTTGGGCGCAGTCTGGCCCAGACCGCACAGGGCGGTGTTCTTGATGGTGGTGGCCAGCTCTTCCAGCTTTTCGATGTCGCCTTCCTCGCCCTTGCCCTCGGTGATGCGCTTGAGGATCTCGAGCATGCGGCGGGTGCTGACGCGGCACGGCGTGCACTTGCCGCAGGATTCGTCGACGATGAACTCCATATAGAAGCGGGCAATGTCAACCATGCAGTTGTCCTCGTCCATGACGATCATGCCGCCGGAGCCCATCATGGAGCCCGCCGCGATCAGGTTGTCGTAATCCACGGGGGTGTCCAGCAGGGACTCGGGCAGGCAGCCGCCGGAGGGACCGCCGGTCTGCACGGCCTTGAACTTCTTGCCGTTCGGACAGCCGCCGCCGATGTCATAGATGACGGTGCGCAGCGGAGTGCCCATGGGAACCTCGACCAGGCCGGTGTTGTTGATCTTGCCGCCCAGCGCGAACACCTTGGTGCCCTTGGACTTCTCGGTGCCGATGGAGTTGTACCAGTCGGCGCCCTTCAGAATGATCTGGGCGATGTTGGCGTAGGTCTCAACGTTGTTGAGCATCGTGGGCTTCTCGAACAGGCCCTTGACCGCCGGGAAGGGCGGGCGGGTCGTCGGCTCGCCGCGCTTGCCCTCGATGGAGTGCATCAGCGCGGTCTCCTCGCCGCAGACGAAGGCGCCGGCGCCGAGGCGAATGAACAGGTGGAAGTTGAAGCCGGTATCGAAGATGTTGTCACCCAGCAGGCCGTATTCTTCTGCCTGCTTGATGGCCACCTGCAGGCGCTTGACGGCAATGGGATACTCGGCGCGGACGTAGATATAGCCCTCGCTGGCGCCGATGGCATAGCCGGCGATGGCCATGGCCTCGATCACGGCGTGCGGATCGCCCTCCAGAATGGAGCGGTCCATGAAAGCGCCCGGGTCGCCCTCGTCGGCGTTGCAGGCGACATACTTCTGCTCATTGACGCTGTTGTAGGCGAACTTCCACTTCAGGCCCGTCGGGAATCCAGCGCCGCCGCGGCCGCGGAGGCCGGACTTCAGCACCTCTTCGATGACCTCTTCGCGCGTCATGGTGGTCAGCGCCTTTTCCAGCGCGCGATAGCCGTCCATGGCCAGGTCTTCATCGATGTTCTCAGGATCGATCACGCCGCAGTTGCGAAGCGCGATGCACCGCTGATGCTTGTAGAAGTTGATGTCCTCCAGCGCCTTCTCGGCGTTCTGCTCCTTGGTGGCATGGTCGGTATAGACCAGGTGCTCCACCTTGCGGCCCTTGAGCAGGTGCTCGGTGACGATCTCCTCGACGTTCTCGGCCTTCACGCGGCTGTAGAAGGTGCCGTCCGGATAGACGATGACCACGGGGCCGGCCTCGCACAGACCAAAGCAGCCAGTACGGATGACCTTGACTTCCTTCGACAGGCCATACTCTTCAAGTTTCTGGTCAAACAGCTCGATCAGTGTCGCGGAACCGGAAGAAGAACATCCCGTACCACCACAGACGAGCACGTGTGCGCGATAAATATCCATGTCTCTCTATTCCTCCGATCAAGCGTTTTCAGCAGCGCCAATGGTGTATTCCTGCACGGGACGGCCGTTGACGATGTGCTCAGCGACGATGCGCGGCACCATTTCGGGCTTCACGTGCACATAGGTGACCTTTTCCTTGCCCGGGACGACGATGTCCACCATCGGCTCCAGGCGGCACATGCCGACGCAACCGGTCTGAGACACGGTTACATGGGCCAGCTGGCGCTTCTGAATCTCATCCATGAAGGCCATCATGACCGGGCGCGCGCCGGCGGCGATGCCACAGGTCGCCATGCCGATCACCACGCGGGTCGTCTCGCCCTTTTCCTCGGTACGCACATTGATCCTGGAAAGCGTCGCTTTGCGAATGGCTTCCAGCTCTGCCAAAGATTTCATGACATGATTCCTCCTAAAATCGGTTCAATCTCTTCCTGTAGGGATTCCTGAATCCACTGCACCACGGCGGGTTCCGCCAGCGACACGCCATCCATCACGGCGCGTATCTGCTCGGTGGAAAAGTCCATTTCTCCGGCAGGAGAATCGCAGTGCAGCGAAAACTCCGGCGCGTCCGGGCTGCCCATGATGATGGTCGCCATCGTGGAAGCCAGATCGCCCAGCGGCAGGCAGTCGATGGAGCGGGTCATGAAGACCGCCGTAATGGTCGTGCCCTCCCCGAGCTGGCTTTCGATGTCCACGCGGCCGCCGGACTGCATGGCGTTCTGCATCAGCAGCGGAATGCCAAGGCCCACTTTCCGCGTGGTCCGCGTGGTGACAAACGGGCTGCGCACGCGCGCAACGAACTCCGGCGACATGCCGCATCCGTCATCTTTGACGGTCATCACGAGCGCGCCGTCCTCGCCGAGGGAAAAACGGATATCCACATGAACTGCACCGGCCTTCACGCTGTTCTGAACGATGTCCAGCAAATGCAGTGCTATCTCTTTCACGCAACTTCTCCGTCGTCGTTCTTATACTTGTCGATGATGGCGGGAATGGCGTCGGGCGTCAGACGTCCGTACACCTGGCCGTTGATCATCATGACCGGGGCAAGGCCGCAGGCACCCAGGCAGCGGGTCGCCTCGAGGGTGAACTTGCCGTCCGGAGTCGTGCCGCCCACCGGGATATCCAGAACCTGGGACAGCTTGTCCAGGATGCTCTGGCTGCCCTTGACGTAGCAGGCGGTGCCAAGACAGACGCTGATCAGGTATTTTCCCTTGGGATGCAGGGAGAACTGAGCGTAGAAGGTGGCAACGCCGTACACCTCGGCCAGAGTGACGCCCAGCCCCTCGGCGATGGCCTTCTGAACATCTTCAGAGACACAGCCGAAAATGGCCTGCGCGCCTTGCAGAACGGGCATTAGCGCGCCCTTCTGGTCCTTGTGCTCTGCGATGAGCTTTTCAAGCTCCGCAAACTTCGTCCTTTCGTCATCCATGATGGTGTCAATACCTCCTTTTATCTTCATGAGCGGCGCTCACAAGGTCTCAATATATTATAACATGCATAGGTTTGCTTGTAAATGAGTTTACACATTTTTTGTACGGTCACTGCAGCGGTTTGCCGCGGCGCAGATAGTCCAGGAAGGCATCCACGGAGCGCTCGGGCAGTTCCACAAACTCGCTCGCCTCCAGAATGTCTCCCAGATAATGGGCGTCTGACGAGTGCAGCACGACGCGCCCCTCCTGGGGCGTGTGGGCGCAGGGCAGATCCCGCCATACCTCCACGGCCGTAAAGCCCAGATCCTCCGGGACAAAGCCCAGGTTGATCAGCAGGCCGTTTGATCCGCGGTTGATGTGCGCCGGCACCGGCACGCCCTTCGCCTCGCGGATCAGCTTCGCCAGCGCGTCCAGGGACAGATCGGAGGCGGCGATGAGCAGTTCATCCTCCTCGGCGACGATGTTGTCGTCCTCGTCCATGACAAACTGATTGCCGAAGAAGGACGGCTTGTTCTTCTTCTTCGGCATGTGCGCGCGCAGAAACTCGCTGAAATCGAGGGCGATCTCCACCGAGGGAAAGTAGCCCAGCAGGTGGACCTCCTCCCGGGTGGTGATCTCCATGCCCGGAATCAGCAGCAGGCCATAGGCGTCGGCGCAGACCTGCGCCGCGGGCAGGTTGCGGGCGGTGTTGTGGTCGGTCAGCGCGAGCATCTGCAGCCCCTTCAGCATGGCCATGCCACAGAGGTTGGCCGGCGTCATGTCATCGCTGCCGCAAGGCGACAGGCAGGAGTGCATGTGCAGGTCGCAGAACAGCTTTTCCATGGTCAGCCGTGCGCGGGGATGCCCTGGGCAGCCAGGCGGCCGCAGATTTCATAGGCGGTCAGCGGAGAGGACAGCACGCACATCTCTTCCGCGTTGGCCTTGTCCAGCACTTCCTGCTCCATGGTGATCCCCTCGGGGAGAATGACGCAGGCCATCTCGGCCAGCGCGGCGACGGCAACGACGTTCAGGTGGGTCTGGACGGTGACCCATGCCATGCCCTCCTCGCCGTGGGCCATGACCCAGCTCAGCAGGTCGCAAACATAGCCGCACAGGATTTCCCGGTCCTCAGAGACGCCCTCGGTCAGTTTTTTGGCGCCGATCAGCTCGGCCAGATCAGATACTTTCACAGACAGATTCCTTCCTTTCCGTGGTGTGCCGCCGCGCGAAAACGCAGCGGTCATTCGCGCTTGGACTGGGCCAGCTCCACCATTTCCTCCGCCATGACCTTCAGCCGGTCGCGCAGGAGGTGCACGCAGTCCATCTCCGTGCAATACCCCCGGACGATGTCCTCGGCAAAGGTGGCGCAGGTGGGCGAACCGCAGGACCCGCAGTCATAGCCGGGCAGGTGCTTAATGATCTCGTTCATGCGATTCATCTTCCGCATGGCCTCGACCATGTTGTCATCCAGCTTCTCTGAGGGATTGGGCTCGAAGGGCAGGTCGTTCTTCATCTGGTACTTGTTCAGCACGGAGCTCTTGACGGCCTTGTCCGGGTGCGTCGGAGGCATGCGCTGTACCATCTTTCGAATGGTGTTCTTGGCCACGTAGCTGTTCTCGAAGGTCAGCGGGCCGCCGACGCAGCCGCCGATGCACGCATTGCCCTCCAGGAATACCAGGTCGGACAGCTTGTTGTTCTCCACCTCTTCCAGCACGCGGATGACGTTGTTGATGCCGTCCACGGACAGACTGTTGTCCGGACAGACGGCATTCGCCTCGCCGTTTGAGGTACACCAGGCCACGCCGTAGCCGGTGGAGAGCTCGTAGTGCGGATCGTTGAGCATCTCGTTGACATAGGGCACCAGCAGGCCGTAGACTTCCATCATGGAGAGGGCGCCATCGAGCTCCGACCGCTTTTGGCCGGTGGGCATGCGAATGGCGGTCATCTTCGCCGGGCAAGGGGTGATGAAGAAGCAGCCCACTTCCGACGGATCGCAGCCCTTCTTCTTGCAGAATTCCGCCCGGGCGACGGAGGCAGCCACCTCCATGGGCTGGCGGATATCCACGATGTTCTCGATCAGTTCCGGAAAGCGCACCTGGATCAGGCGCACGACCGTGGGACAGGCCGAAGAGATGAGGGGCTTCGGCAGATTGGGGTCCCGCATCTTCTCGCGGATGGCGCGGGTGACGATGTCGGCGCCGCGCGCGACCTCGAACACGTCGTCAAATCCGATCTTCTTCAAGGCCTCCAGCACATACTCCGGCCGGGGAAGGTCCCGGAACTGGCCGTAAAGGGATGGCGCGGGAAGCGCGATCGAATACTTGTAGGCCTTGATGTTTTCCATCACGTCGGTGAAGGCAACCTTGGCATGGTAATCGCAGATGCGGATACACTCGCCGCAGTCAATGCACAGGTTGTCCAGGATATGTGCCCTGCCCCCCCGCACGCGAATGGCCGCGGTGGGACAGTGCGTCAGGCAGTTGGTGCAGCCCTTGCACAGATCCTTGTCCAGACGCACGGAATGATATCGCGTATTTTCGTACATAATGATGATCCTGTCGCCTTTCTTCGCACGGCGTGCAGTTATTGTTGCAGCCGGAACAGCATCGATATGGTCGTTCCGACTCCCGGTTCGCTGGTGATGGTGAACTCGTCCGCATTGCGCTTCATGTTGGGCAGCCCCATGCCGGCGCCGAAGCCCAGAGAACGCGCCTCATCGTTGGCGGTGGAGTAACCCTCGCGCATGGCCATGTCCAGATCTGGAATGCCGGGGCCGACATCGGCGGAAACCAGCTGCGCGGCCTCGGGATATACGGAAAGCGTCAGCTCTCCTCCCATGGAGTGAATGACCAGGTTCAACTCGACCTCGTAGGAAGCGACGGCCACGCGGCGAAGCACGTCGCCGCCAACGCCCAGCTGCTTGAGCCGGCGCTTGATGTCCGTGCTGGCCTTACCGGCGTTGGTATAGTCCGCCGCCGCGACGGGATAACTGATTCGAAACAGTTCCTCCATCGTCAATCCTCCGCATCCCAGGCCGTCGGGACGGGCACGCCCCGCAGGCCCGCATCATAGAGCAGCCCGCAGGCGCTGAAGGCCGTCAGCTTGGAGGTGATGACCACCAGGCCCTGTTCGTCGGCGTTGTCGAGTATGTCCTCCGTGGGGATCTTCCCCCGCACAAATACCAGACACTTCAGGTCCAGCATCTCGCTCGTGCGCACGACATGCGGGTTTGTCAGTCCCGTGATCAAGACGGTCTTTTCGTCGACAAAGGCCAGTACGTCACTCATGAGGTCCGAGCAGCAGGCGGTATAGACCGGAGTATCCAGTTTCTCCGCTCCTCGCAGCACTTTGGCATTCAGAATGCTCACCATATCCGCAATGGTCACGTGATTCACCTCGATTGTATTGATAGCTACCTATATCGATTAATTATATCATGAAGTTAACATTGAGTCAATGGTTTTTCCGCAATTCGTGGCTTTTTATACGCCTTTTGCGGAAGAAACTGCAGAAAAAGGATACTTCATCGAAGTGGAGCGGTTTGGAGAACCCTCGGCGGACACGGGCGAGGGCTTCCCATTGCTCTCCGATCAAAAACGCCGCTCCCTCCGCAGATTGCGGGCAGGGAGCGGCATCGCCTTCCGAAGTATTCTGCTGTCAATCCTCCACTGTGTGCGCATCTTCCGCGCTTCCTTTTGCGCTGTTTATGCCCGCCGCCTGCGCAGCCGGAGCTATGCCTCTGCAGAAAAGGCCTGCGGCATCGGGGTGTTGAAGCGGGATCAGCCGCCGATTTTCGCATATTGACCGCGGATGGTATCGATGAACGCCTTCGCATCCGGCGCGCCATAGAGGGCGCTTCCCGCCACCAGCATGGTGGCGCCGGCCTCCATCAGCATGGGCGCGGTCTGGGTATTCACGCCGCCGTCCACCTCGATGATGGCATCGCAGCCTGCCTCGTCCAGCATGCGGCGGATTTCCGCAATCTTCCGGACGCAGCCCGGGATCAGCTTTTGCCCGCCGAAGCCGGGATTCACCGTCATGACCAGCGCCAGGTCAAAGTCGCCCATCACGTACCGGAGGCACTTCGGAGAGGTGGCCGGGTTCAGCGCCACGCCCGCCTTGCAGCCCGCGGCGCGGATCTGCTGCAGCGCCCGGTGCAGATGCACAGTGGCTTCGGCGTGCACGGTGATGATCCTGCTGCCCGCCTTTGCGAACGCGTCGATGTACTTCTCGGGGTTGATGATCATCAGGTGGGCATCCACCGGCAGGGCGCACTTTGCCGCCGCCGCCGCGACGCCATAGCCGAAGGACATATTCGGGACGAAGCTGCCGTCCATCACGTCGAAGTGCAGCCAGTCCGCGCCCGCATCGGCCATGCGCTGGATCTCGTCGCCCAGCTTCAGGTAGTCCGCCGCCAGCAGCGACGGTGCGATTTTAATCATATCGATCCCTCCATCTCTGTCTCATATCCTCCAGCACGGATTTGTACCGTGCATGACGTTCTTCGTCAATCTGCCCCGCTTCCACCGCGTCCCGAACGGCGCACCGCGGCTCCAAGGCGTGGTAGCAGGGCTGGAAATAGCACTGTCCTTCGAAGGGGACAAACTCCGGATAGCTGTCCTTGATCTCCACGGGATCGAACACCTC
Organism: Clostridia bacterium; assembly: GCA_017537105.1. GTDB lineage: Bacteria > Bacillota > Clostridia > Christensenellales > Aristaeellaceae > UBA2862. The sequence goes on from JAFWBZ010000122.1 coordinate 7,659, forward strand.
CGTCTCCAGCAGGCTGAAGCCCGGCGTGTCCAGCACCATTCCCCCGCCCGGAACCGGAATGAGCTCGCAGGACCGGGTGGTGTTGCGTCCCCGATCGATCTTCTGGGACAGGTCCCCGGTCTCCAGTTCAAGCCCGTACAGCGCGTTGATCAGCGTGGACTTGCCCGCGCCGGACTGTCCCGCCAGGGCGTGGACGCGGCCCCGCAGCGCCGCGCGCAGCGCATCGATCCCCTCGCCGGTCACCGCAGAGACCTTCATCGGCGACACCTCCGCGCCGCGATACTGCGCGAGAATCTCCTCGGAGCCGCCCTCGTCCATATCGCACTTTGTAATCACCAGCCGCACGCCGATCCGGGCGCGGCGGGCGTTGATCAGCAGCCGGTCCACCATCATCAGATCCGGCACCGGCGCCGCTGCAGAGGCTACGACCACCACGTCGTCAATGTTCGCCACGGGCGGCCGCACGAGCTCGTTTCGACGCGGCAAGATCTGATGGATCCAGCCGTCCTCCTCCCCTTCCCCGGGGCTGATCTCCACGCGGTCCCCCACCTTGGGCTTCAGGCGCTCCCGGCGGATCTTCCGCTGTGCCCGCACCTGATGTACCCTGCCGTCCTCGTCCATGGCGTAATAGAAGCCGCCAATGCCCTTCAAAATGACTGCCTGCATCCGCTTCCCTCTGCGCTACTCAAATGTGATGTTCTGCTCGTCCATCAACACGCCATCCATGCTGATGTCCACCGCGTGCACCCCGGGCTCGCTGGAGGACAGGGCGATGCGGTAGGTGCCGGTGTTCAGCACGCCCTGGTAGACCTCCTGCACCTCGCCCGTGGACAGCCGGATCTGCACGCGCACCTGCGTGCCGTTCAGCGGCACCACCACCGACAGCTTCGACGCCGGGTAGTACACCGGCTGCTGGGCCTGGTTGATGGTCAGATCCACCGAGGTGCCCGCCAGCACCTGCGAGTTGGCCGCCACGCTCTGCGCGATGACGATCCCGGCTTTGGCGTCGGCGGAGTAGCCCTCCGAGATGTTGCCCACGGCCAGTCCCTCGGCGTTCAGAAGCGCCCGCGCGCTCTCCAGGCTGCGCCCGGTCAGCAGTGGCATGATGATGCGCTGCCCGCTGACCACCAGCAGCACCGGAGTGTCCTTGCTCTGCGTGCCGATGTCCGGCTCGACGGCCACGATGGTCCCCGCCGGATTGTCGGACTGCACGTACTCGACCTCGATGGATTCCACGCCCTGAGCCGTCAGCGCCTCCACCGCGCCGTCCACCTTCGCGCCCAGGTAGTCCTCCATGTAATACCACTGGGAGCCGAGGCTGACGGTCACCGTCACCGGCGTGGCGTACTTCACGCGAACCCCGGCGCGATGGCTCTGGGCCATCACGACGCCCTCCTCGAATTCCTCGCTGTAGCTGTACTCCACCTCGGTTGTGGCGTTCAGATTCTCCAGCCGATCCAGCGCCAGCATCTGCTCCTGCCCCAACACATTGGGCATGCTGTAGGTGTTGATGATCTTCAGGATGAACCACACCGTGAAGGCCACCAGCGCCGCGGTGATCAGCGCCGCGACCGCCGTGATCGTGCGCTGCAGGCGCTTGCGATCCCGCGCGCGCTTCCGCCTGCGGGCCTCGCGCTCCTTTTCGATCTCCTCCGGCGCCTTTGGATACTTGACGAAGCCGCCCTCGGGATGGGTGATGGTCTTGCGCAGATCCGCGGCCATCTCCGCCGCGGTCTGGTAGCGCTTGGTGGCGTCCTTGCACAGCGCTCGCATGACCACCTCGTCCAGCGCTTTGGAGATGTTTGCCCGGTGCTCCCGCATGGACTTCGGCGCTTCGTGCACGTGCTTGAGCGCCACGGAGACGCTGGTCTCGCCATCGAAGGGCACCTGTCCGGTGAGCATCTCATACATGACCACGCCCACGGAGTAGAGGTCGCTCTTCTCATCGGCCACCTCGCCCCGGGCCTGCTCGGGGGAGAAGTAGTGCACGCTGCCCAGCGCGGAAATGCCCTGACCGTCGCTGTCCACCCGGGTGGTCTGGGCGGCCTTCAGCCGGGCGATGCCGAAGTCGGCCACCTTGACGTGCCCGTCCGCATCCACCAGGATGTTCTGGGGCTTGATGTCCCGGTGCACGATGCCGTTCCGGTGGGCGTGATCCACCGCCGCCAGGATCCGGATGGTCATGCGGATGGCCGTGTCCGGATTGAGGAAGCCCTGCTGGCGAATCATGTCCTTCAGCGTCTGCCCGTCGACATATTCCATCACGATGTAGCGCAGGTCCCCGTCCGTGCCCACGTCCAACATGTTCACGATGTTCTCGTGGGACACCTTCGAGGCGGCCTCGGCCTCCCGGCTGAAGCGGCGCACGAACTCCTCGTCCGACTCGAACTCCGGGCGAAGCACCTTGATGGCGACGATTCGGTTTTTCTTCTTGTCAAAGGCGCGGTAGACGACGGCCATGCCGCCCGTTCCGACGATGGCTTGGATGACATACCGGCCCGAAATGACCCGGCCGATCATCAGTCATCTGCCTCCTCGCAAACGGCATACATCGCCGTGATGTTGTCCTGTCCGCCGTCCTCCAGCGCGCTGCCCACCAGCTGGCGCAGCTTGTCCTCCCACTCGCTTTCAGAGAGGCTGATGTTCAGGATCTCCCGGTCCGGCACGTGATTGGTCAGGCCGTCGGTGCAGAGGAAGAACACGTCGCCGGGCTTGAGGCCCACCTGCATCATGTCCACCTCCACGCGGTCGTCGGTGCCCAGCGCGCGGGTGATGATATTGCGCTTGGGGTGCACGCGCGCCTCGCGCACGGTGATCAGGCCCTTCAGCACCATCTCCTCCACCAGCGTGTGGTCCATGGTGATCTGCATGAGCGTGCCGTGGCGGATCAGGTAGACGCGGGAATCCCCCACGTGCGCGATGAAGGCGTTGCTCCCGTTCACGGCCAGTGCGGAGAAGGTCGTGCCCATGCCGCTGACCTGCTCGGATTCCCGGGAGGCTTCGTAGATGGCGTCGTTGGCGCGCACCACTGAGGCGCGCAGGGCCTCCGCGGTGACGACCTCGACATCGCGCATGTAATCGGAGAACACCTTGATGGCCATCGCGCTGGCGACCTCGCCCGCGTTGTGCCCGCCCATGCCGTCCGCGACGGCGCAGAAATGCTCGCCCGTCTCCGGCAGATAAAAGGCGTCCTCGTTGATCGGCCTGACCCTGCCGACATCTGTCATGGAATAAACCTTCATGCGCGTAACCTCCACGTCTCGAATGGATAAGTCGTTCCTCCGGAGCGCCGGCTCCCCGGCAGCCCCGCACGCCGATACTGTGTGTTCCCGGGCCTTGCCACCCGCTATTCCCCGCGCCCTTCCAGCACCTTCCTGCGCAGCTGGCCGCAGGCGCCCTCAATGTCGGCGCCCATCTCCCGCCGCACGGTGGCGGAGATGTTTCTCGACTGAAGCCGCTTCAGGAATGCCTCGACGGCCTGCTTCGACGGCGCGCGCAGGTTGCGCTCCTTCACGTCGTTCAGTGGAATCAGATTCACGTGGCACTGCAGGCCGCGGAGTCTGCGTGCCAGCTCGTCCGCGTAGCGGGTCTCCGCGTTCACGTCCCGGATCAGCGCGTATTCGAAGATCACGCGCCGCCCGGTCTTCTCGACGTAGTTCCGGCACGCCGCGATGACGCTGTCATACGGATAGGCGTTGGCAACCGGCATGATCTGCCGGCGGATCTCGTCGTTGGGCGCGTGCAGCGAGAGCGAGAGCGTCACCGGCAGGCCCTCCTCCGCAAAGTCGAGCATCCTCGGCACCAGCCCGCAGGTGGACAGGGAAATGTTGCGAAGCGACAGGTTCAGTCCGTCCGGATCGTTGACCAGGCGCAGGAACTTGACCACGTTGTCGTAGTTGTCCAGCGGCTCGCCCGAGCCCATCAGCACGATGTTGTGCACGCGCCGCTCCGCATCCTCAGCGCGGATGTGGCGGTTCACCGCCGCCACCTGGCCCAGGATCTCCCCCGGCGTCAGGTTGCGCACCCGGCCGTCCAGCGTGGAGGCGCAGAACGCGCAGCCCATGCGGCAGCCCACCTGCGTGGACACGCACAGCGTGTCGCCGTGGTGATAGCGCATCACCACGCCCTCGATCAGGTTGCCGTCCGTCAGCGCGTAGAGAAACTTCTCCGTGCCGTCCAGCTTCGAGGGGTAGCTCTCCCGAATCTCAACGGGGTTTGCCA
>JAFWBZ010000123.1 GCA_017537105.1 Clostridia bacterium
CCGGCAGGACGGCCCTGGAAAACTGCGTCTCGTACAGCTCACGGTATACGCCGTTTCCATTGACGAGCTGTTTGTGCTCGCCGCGCTCGACGATCTGCCCGTCCTTCACCACCAGGATTTCATCCGCGGCGAGAATCGTGGACAGCCGGTGGGCGATCAGTATGCTGGTGCGGCTCTGGATGATGGGATCGATGGCCTCCTGGATCTTCTGCTCGGAGATGGAGTCCAGCGCGGAGGTCGCCTCGTCGAACACGAAGATGGTGGGATTCTTCAAAAGCACCCGAGCGATGGAGAGCCGCTGCTTCTCGCCACCGGACAGCTTGAGCCCCCGGTTGCCCACCATGGCGTCCAGCTTCTCCGGCTGGTTCTGCACGAAGTCCCAAATGTTGGCCTTTCGCAGCGCCGCCTCCATCTCTGCCTCGGTGGCGTCGGGCTTGGCGTAGAGGAGGTTTTCCCGGATGGAGCCGTTGAACAGGTAAGTCTCCTGGCTCACCACGCCCACTTTGCTGCGCAGGAAGCCCAGGTCGAGCTTGCGCACATCCACGCCGTCGAAGCGCACCGACCCGCCCCACACGTCGTACAGCCGGGGAATCAGGTTGATGATGGTGCTCTTGCCGGAGCCGGAGGGCCCCACGATGGCGATGCTGTGCCCCGCCTTCAATTCAAAGCTCACGTCCTTCAACACGGTGCGCTCCGGCTCGTAGCCGAAGGTCACGTGGTCAAAGGTCACGCTGCCCTCGACGGTCCGGGGCGTGATGGCGTCCGGCGCGTTTTCGATCTCCACGGGGATGTCGAAGTACTCGAAAATGCGGCTGAACAGCGCCATGGACCGGATCCAGTCCACCTGGATGTTCAGCAGGCTGTTCACCGGCATGTACATCCGGCCCAGCAGCGCCACCAGCACGGAGATGTCGCCGATGGTGAGATCCGCGCCGTGGCGGATCATCAGCAGGCCGCCCACCAGGTAGATCAGCATCGGGCCGATGCTGGTGAAGGTGGAGAGCACCACCCGGAACCAGCGGCCCGCCATGCCCTCGCGGATGTTCAGCCGGATCATCCGGCCGTTGGCGTCCTCGTAGCGGGCGTACTCGTACTGCTCCTTGCCGTACAGCTTGCTCAGCAGCTGCCCCGACACGGAGAGCGTCTCGTTCAGTATGCCGTTGATCTCGTCGTTGCAGGCCTGGGACTCGTTGGCGTACTTCCAGCGGGTCTTGCCCGCGCGCCGGGTGGGCAGCGTGAACAGCGGGACGATGACGATGCCGATCAGCGCCAGGATCCAGTTTTTGCGGAACATGGCGATCATGGCGATGATCAGCGTGACGGCGTTGGAGAGGATGCTGGAGAACGTGTTGGCGAACACCTGCTGCACGCCGTCGATGTCGCTGGTCATGCGGGTGATGATGTCGCCCTGGTTGTTGGCGGTGAAGAACCGCTGGATCATCTTCTGCAGGTGCCCGTACATCTGGTTGCGCATGTCGAAGGTGATGTGCTGGGCGATCCAGGTGTTGATGTAGCTCTCCGCCACGCCGATCAGGTTCGCCCCCAGCGTCACCGCCAGCGACAGCCCGATGTAGAAGCCCAGCGCGCGCAGATCCCGCTTCACCAGGCCCTCGTCGATGATCTTGCCCGTGAGGATCGAGGGCAGCAGCGTGAAGAAGGAGGCCGCCGCGATGCACATTAGCACCAGCACCAGGTGCTTTGAATAGGGCTTCAGATAGGAAAACACCCGCCCCACCAGCGCCCGCGTCACCTTCGGCTGGTTCGCCTTCTCCTCGTCCGTCAGAAATCCCCTGGAAAAATGACCGCCCGGTCCCCTGCCCTGCGCCATGCCGCATCCTCCGTTCCGCATCTGATTCGCTGTACGCATTATAGCACGCCGCACCCCCGCCTGTCACGGGGTTCCCGCGAATTCCAGGGGGGCAGTTTTTCGGCGCTTCACGTTCTCCCTTCTCCGGAGCGGCGGAGGTAAAGATTCCGCATCCTCCCTTGAAGCCGGCGCGGCCGCCGCCCCTCCGGGCGACGGCCGCGCCGTTTCCGTATCCTCAATGTCTCGCCAGTCCGTCCCGGTACTCCCCGGGCGTCCTGCCCTCAAAGCGCTTGAAGCTCTTGGAGAAGTGCGCCACGTCGCTGTAGCCCACCTGCTCCGCGATGGCGTGGATCCGGAGGCTGGAATCGGCCAGCAGCACCTTCGCGCGGTCGATGCGCATCCGGCCGAGGATGTCGAAGAAGCTCTGGTTCACGTGCTTGTTGATGAGTTTGGACAGGTGCCACTGGCTGACGTACACGTGGTCCGCCACGTCCGCCAGGGTCAGATGTTCGGCGCAGTGCGCCCGCATGTAGTCCAGCGCCTGGCGGACGATGTAGTTCCCGGCGCTGCTGCCCGCGGCGGCGGGGTCCTCCTCCGGCGCGTCCTCCCCGGGCGCGGGCGGAAGGGCGTCCAGGCGCGCGGTCATCACGCGGATGGCCTCATACAGCTCGTCCAGCTTGCTGGGCTTCAGCAGATAGCGGCAGACGCCCAGGTTCAGCGCCGTCTGGGCGTACTCAAAATCCCGAAACGCGGTCAGCACCGCGATCTGGAGCCGCGGAAATTCGCTGCGCAGCGCCGCCACCATGCTCAGGCCGTCCATGTTGGGCATGCGGATGTCCGTCAGCAGGATGTCCGGCCTCAGCGCGCGCACGAGCCGCAGGCCCTCCTCCCCGTTGCTGGCCGTGCCCGCGACCGTGCAGCCCATGCTTGCCCAGGGCACCGCGCGGGACAGACCGTCCAGGATGATGCGCTCGTCGTCCACCAGCAGTACGCGATACATGGTCGTCCCCCTTCCGGGTCTCATTCAAACGGTTCCAGCGCCATCACCCGCTCCCAGCAGGCCTCCGGCGTCATGCTCCCCTCGGCGACGGCGGGCACGCATTGCAGCAGCCACGCCTCCCGGGCGTCCTTGTTCATGTCGTCCTGCACCGGGCCGAGCAGCTCGCCGGCGTCGGCCAGCAGCGCCTGCGCCGAGGCCTGCAGGGCGCCCGAGGTCTGCTCCAGGTTGATCCGCGCCAGGTTGTCCGGCGCGGTCAGCCACGCCAGCAGCTGCACAGCTGCATCCCGCCGCCGGGGGTCCTCCCAGGCGCGTCGGGTCAGGTAGAAGCCCATGGAGACGCCGCCGATCACCGCCCGCCCGTCGCCACCGGCGGCGGGCACGGGCAGCACGAGGGTGGTGTCCATATTCGCCTCGGGAATGGTATTTGCAAACCAGCTGCCGTCGAACTGCATGGCGGCCTTCTTATCGCGGAAGAGCTGGCTGGTGGCGGATTCGGAGGTGTTCAGCGCGTCGGCGGGAAACGCCCCCAGCTCGTACAGCCGGCGGATCAGCGCCATGCCCTCCCGCCAGCCCGCGGGCACCTCCCCGGCGCTCCGGGGCCGCGCCGCGTACTCCTCCGCAGTGGTGCAGGCCAGCACCGCGCACTCAGCGAGGTAGTGGGGAATGTCGGAGAACGACACCGCGATGGGCACGACGCCCGCCGCCGCGAAGCCCGCGACGGCCTCCTCCAGGTGCGCCCAGGTATCCGGCAGCGGCAGGCCGTAGCGCGCAAAGAGATCCGCGTTCACGAACAGCCCCTCGTAGTATGGGCGGGCCGGGATGGCATAGATCACGCCGTCCGCCTCCCGCAGGCTCTCGCTGAGCGTCAGATGCAGCTCCGGATAGGCGGCGTTGATTTCCGCGATCGGCACCATCCGGCGCAGGATCGGCGCGGAATCGCCGCTGCAGGCGAAAAAGAACAGCACGTCCGCCTCGTTGCCCGCGGCAAAGTCGCTGAGCACCCGCGATTTCCAGCCCTCATCGCTGGTCGCCGACTCATCCACCACCACGTTGCCGGTCTGCTCCTCGTAGGCGCGCAGCAGCTCCACGTAGGCGATGGCCGCCATGTCCTCCCCCGCGAAGCAGCTGACCGTCCGAAGGGTCACGCCCTCCGCCCGGCCGGGGACCGCTAGCGCGAGGCACAGCAGCACAAACAGCAGCAATCGTTTCACGGCGATCCTCCTTCCCGGCCCACCCTCGGCCGGTCCTGTGGCACCTCAATGATCACGCGGGTCCGTCCCGCCTCCTCCGCGTCCACGCGAAGGGTCGCGCGCCCGCCGTAGATCAGGCGCAGCCGCGTGGCGATGTTCGCCAGGCCCAGGTGCGCGCCGCCCTGGCTGTCCCCGCGCAGCGCGGCCTCCATCCTCCGGCGGTCCTCCGGCGAGGCAGGTTTGCCGGTATTGGCCACCTCCAGCCGCAGAATGCCGTTTTCGTGGGCGCAGCGCAGCTCGATCCCGCCGCCGTTCGCCGGGGCGATGCCGTGCTCCGCGGCGTTCTCCAGCAGCGGCTGCAGCGTCAGCGCGGGCAGTTCGTCCTCCAGCGCCTCCGGGGCGACGTCCATGCGCGTCTCCAGCCCGTCGCCAAAGCGCAGGCGGATGAAATAGAAGTAGGCCCGCGCCGTCTCCAGCTCCTCCCGAAGGGGCAGCATGCGCCGGTCGTTGCGGGACATGCCCGCATTCAGCAGCACGCTCAGCGACTCCACCATCGCGGAGATGGTCTCGGAACCCTCCATGCGCGCCTGCCAGTTGATGGTCTCCAGCGCGTTGTTGATGAAGTGGGGGTTGATGCGGCTCTGCATGGCCTGGACCTGCGCGTCCCGCAGCGCGATCTCCTCCTTGTAGGTCCTGTCGATCAGCTCCCGCAGCCGCAGGCTCATGTTGGAAAAGGCCCTGCCCAGCGCGCCCATCTCGTCACCGCCGCGCATGGGCACGGTCACGCCCAGCTCTCCGGCCTCGATCCGATGGGCTGCCTCCGACAGGATGGCGATGGGCCGGGTGATGCGCCGGGTGACGTACCAGCCCAGCACGCCCAGTATGGGGATCAGCAGCAGGATCAGTCCGCCCAGCAGCATCCGGAAGGCGTCCAGCTCGCCGTAGAGCTTCGCCCGGCCCAGCGTCAGCCCGACCCGCAGCGCGTAATCGCGGCTTGCACCGGTCCGGGCGAGGGCGCACTGCCCCGCGCCGGGGACGACGATCTGCGCGTCGGGCAGCGCGTCCCAGG
>JAFWBZ010000124.1 GCA_017537105.1 Clostridia bacterium
CCCTTGGCCTCGAAGATGCGGCGCACGGCGTCCGCGTCAAGCGCATTCGCACCGAGGCCGTACACGGTCTCGGTGGGGAAGGCCACCAGTGCCCCCGAACGAATGAGCGCCCCCGCGCGGGCGAGGGCTTCGGGGGTGACGGAAAGCAATTCGGTCTGCAAGGGAAAGATCTCCTTAAACGTGGTAGATGGCCCGGAACAGCGAACGGCCCGAGGCGGTCCGGCAGAGGCTTTCCGCGAAGTGGCGGATGTTTTCCTTGGAATAGCCGCTTTCGCTGGCGTTGACCAGGTAGTCGGCCTCCAGCAGGATCTGCCAGTCGATGCCGTCCACACCGGCGAAGGTGTGATGGTGCCCGACGAGGAAGCATACCCGGTCGATGTCTGCCGGAGGCAGGCCGACGTCCTTCAGAAACGCAGCCGCCATGGGCGCGCCCTCCTGCTCCTGCAGCTTGCCGTTGCAGGCTCCGGTCCGCTCCCGCAGCGCGGGACAGGCGATGTCGTGCACGATGGCGGCGATCTCCAGCACGCGCTGGGTATGCGCGTCCAGCCCCTCCAGCGCCCCGATGGTGCGGGCGTAGCCCCAGACCTTCAATAAGTGCTCGATGTCGTGCACGGTGTTGCCCGGAAAGGCGATCATGCGGCTCAGGATTTCGGGGATCGTCATCATAGAATCTGCTCCATGCCCACCTTGTACGGGGTGAGCCCCATCCGCTCGTAGAACTTCATCGCGCCGGGGTTGCACGTCCACACGTTCAGCGTGACGTTGTAGCATCCGATGGATCTTGCGTACCCGACGATGTGCCGGTAGATTGCCTCGCCCACGCGCTGCCCGCGGGCGGTCTCGTCCACGCAGATGTCGTCGATGTACAGCGTGGTGCGCTCAGTCATCAGCTGGCCGCCGTAGCGCTCCAGCACGCAAAAGCCGTGGCCCAGCACGCGGTCATCCCCGTCCACACAGACGAACACGGGGGTTTCGTCGTTTTGCAGGATCTGCGAAAGCTCTTCCCCGGTATACTTGGTGGTCGGTCCCTTGAACAGGTCGGGTCGCCCGTTGTGGTGCACCATGTTCACCTGCACCAGCAGGTCCATGATGGCGGGGATGTCGCGCGCTTCGGCGCGTCTCACGGTATTCATTTCAGCGTTCCTCGTTCAAAAGCGCGGTCTGCTCCGCCAGCGTCAGCGCGTCGATGATCTCGTCCAGATGGCCCTCCATGATCTCGTCGATCTTGTAGAGGGTCAGGCCGATGCGGTGATCGGTGACGCGGCCCTGGGGGAAGTTGTAGGTGCGAATGCGCTCGCTGCGATCGCCGGTGCCCACCTGGGTGCGGCGGCGGTCGGCGTACTCACCGACCTGCTGCTCTCGCTGCAGATCGTACAGCCTTGACTTCAGCACGCGCATGGCCTTCTCGCGGTTCTGGATCTGGCTGCGCTGGTCCTGGGACGTGACCACGAGTCCCGTGGGGAGGTGGGTGATGCGCACGGCGGAATCGGTGCGGTTGACGTGCTGGCCGCCCGCGCCGGAGGCCCGGTAGGTGTCGATGCGCAGATCGTTCGGGTCGATCGTCACCTCCACGTCCTCCGCCTCGGGCAGCACGGCCACGGTGGCGGTGGAGGTGTGGATGCGGCCGGAGGATTCCGTGACCGGCACGCGCTGCACCCGGTGTACGCCGGATTCGTATTTCAGCTTCTGGAACACGTTTTTGCCGGAGATCAGGATCACGCTCTCCTTGACGCCGCCCAGCTCGGTGGAGCCATCCTCGATGAGCTCGGTCTTCCAGCCCTGACTGTCGGCGTAGTGGGTGTACATCCGGAGCAATTGGGCCGCGAACAGCCCGGCCTCGTCGCCGCCTGCACCCGCCCGGACCTCCAGCACCGCGTTGCGGTGATCGTCCGGGTCCCGGGGCAGCAGCGCGATGCGGGCCGCCTGGGTCGCCTCGGCCAGCCGGGCCTCCAGCTCCGGAAGCTCCTCCCTGGCCAGCTCCGCCATGTCCGGGTCCTCCAGCATCTCCCGGGTCCCCTCGAGATCCGAGAGCAGCTTGCGGTAGGCGACGGCGATGTCGTTGAGCTCGCTAAGCTCGCTGTGCTCCCGCATCAGCTTCTGGAACAGCGCGGTGTCCGCAATGACCTCCGGCAGCGTGATGCGGATGGACAGCTCCTCAAAGCGGCCCTCCACCGCCTCCAGCTGGCGCGCGATGCGATCCTGTTCGTTGAAAGTCGGATTTCCCTGCATTTACTTGCTCCTTGCCCAAACCACGCGTGGTATGCCGTTCAAATCCCGCTGAATCCCCGAATCGGCGCAGTCGAGGAACTGTCCGAGCAGTTGCTGGACTGCCTCAGCTTCGCCGATGCCCACCTCCAGACAGACCGTGCCGCCCGGGTTCAGGTGCGCGGACGTGCCCCGGGCGATGCGGCGGTAGAAGTCCAGCCCGTCCCGGCCGCCGTCCAGCGCCATCGCGGGCTCGTGCTGCACCTCCCGCTGCAGTCCGGACAGCTCGGCGTGGGGGATGTAGGGCGGATTGGAGACGATGACGTCAAAGTGCTCGCCCGCCACAGCGTCGAACAGGTCTCCCTGACGGAACGCCACCTCCACGTCCAGCTGGGCGGCGTTGATGCGGGCCACCTCCAGCGCGTCTGCGCTCAGGTCCGCCAGCGTCACCCGGGCGCGCGGCGCCAGGTTCTTGAGGCTCAGGCCGATGCAGCCGGAACCTGCGCAGAGGTCCAGCACTACGGGGGAGGACAGCTCGGTGACCGCGATAAGCGCATGCTCCACCAGCGTCTCGGTGTCCTGGCGCGGAATCAGCACGCGCCCGTCCACGTGGAAGGTCAGGCCCATGAAGTCGGCGCGTTGCAGGATATACTGCACGGGTTCGCCGGCGGCGCGGCGGCGCAGCATGGCATTTAACCGGGCGTGGGCGATGGGCCCGACTTCCCGGTCTCCTTCGAATTTCAGATCGGTGTGCGTCATGTGCAGCACGTCCTCGGCCATCCAGCGAGCGTCGATCGCGGGATCGGGGCAGCCGGATTCGGCCAGGGTGGACGTGGCGTGGCGCAGCCAGTCGTTGATGTTCATGGTTCTCTTTCTTTCGGACGGGATGGGGAGGCTCAGTTGTCGTCGTTTTCCCGGGCGGCGTTGAAGGCGTAAACGGCCACTTCGATCATCTGCCGGTGGGGCTCGATGACGAACATGCGCTCGATCCACAGGTAGGGGGTGAGCAGCGCGCCGAGCGGGTGGCCGGGGCGAAGGTTTTCCAGCGCGCGAATGGGTTCGTTGACGACGGCGGCGACGACGAATACGATCAGCACGCGCACCAGCACCTGCACCGGCAGGGTGAAGGTGCGCACCAGCGCGAAGGCCACGATGGAGACCAGCATGACCACCGTGAGAAACGCCGTGTCGCTCCTGTGGTAGATGCGGGAGGCCCTGGCGGCGGCGTCCTGCGTCATGGGGCGTGGCTTTGCCTCATAGGCGTTCAGCACCTTGTTGATGGCGCCGCGATACATGCACAGCCGGTCCATCAGCTTCAGCCGCGCCGACAGGCCCACGGCCAGCACCGCTCCGAACATCCGGGAGGCACAAATGACGGCGTTGACCTGCGCGCGGGAGAGATCGTAGCCCGGCAGGATGAAGGTCTCCACGGCCAAAGGCAGCACGTAGATTAGGCCCAGCATCAAAAAGGGGATCATGATCGCCGTGCCCAGCGCAACCAGGCCCTCGGGGCGCGTGCGGAACAGCCGCGCAAAGCCGCGGGCGAAGGCGGAGCCCCGGGCGATGTGCTGGGGATCCAGCTCGGCGGACTCCGAGATGCCGTCGACGAGATCGCCGATGGAGGTCACCAGCCGATGCATGCCGCGCACAAAGGGCGTGCGGTTCAGCATGGAGCGCAGGGGCCTGCGCTCGCGCCGGATGCGCAGAGCGACATCCTTGTTTTCCCGCCGCACGGCAAAGGCCGTGACCGTGCCGACCTTGAAGCGAACGCCCTCGGCGACCGGGGACGCGCTGATTTCCACTGCTCTCTTTCTGGCCATATGTCGCTCCTGTACAGTTTCAGCCGCGGGGACGAAACTTGCTGGCGCCGACCCGCGGGCGTCGCGGCGCACCGTATCCCGCCGGGTCGCAAATCATAAAAAACAACCGGCGCGCTATCCGCCGGTTCAGGGGAGGGAAGCGCGTTCTAAACGGCAAAAGCATCGACGAAGAAGCCTTCGCCGATGCTTTATGCTGACTACATGCCGTAGCGCTTCTTGAAGCGATCCACGCGTCCGCCGGTGTCGACCAGCTTCTGCTTGCCGGTGTAGAAAGGATGGCACTTGGAGCAGATATCCACGCGCATCTCCTTCTTCACGGAACCCGTTTCAAAGGTCTCGCCGCAAACGCAGCGCACGATTGCCTTGCCGTAATTCGGATGGATGTTTTCCTTCATGGTTTTCACCTCGCTCGAATTGGACTGTCGGCTCTCCGGCGGAACCGGCATCCCGCGAATCAGACAAAAGATATTATACCATACCCCGAGGCATACATCAATGGGTTGCGGAAAGTTTTACAATCCGCGGGGTTACTGCTCAGCGTAGC
>JAFWBZ010000003.1 GCA_017537105.1 Clostridia bacterium
ATTTCATATTCTTAGAGGAATAGAGCAATACTTGTCCAGAGAATCCGTGTATCAACTCCAAGAACAATTTAAAAAAGAAAGTCTGGGTATTGGCGATTCAATTGAAGTGCATATTTATTCGGCTCCTTTAGATGAGAGCACCATATATGAAGATTTATTGGATCGGGGATGTATGCCAAGATCATTACCGATGCATAAAACTGAATATGATAGAATTATCAGAGAGGGAATGGGAGTTGCAACAAGAGATATTGATTATTTGGAAATGGATCATATATGTAGTCGAGAGTCTTCCGGTTTATGGTATTACAAAGCCTCTGAGATAACTGAGAGTAATGGGAGTTTTTTCATCGGTCAGCATGAGCTCATCATCTTTTTAGATAATGCTAAAATATTGATATATGCTAAAGTGGTCATCTGACATCGGGGACGGTTCTCAATGTCATCTATTAATGCCTTGAACAATGCCTCGACGGATTTCCGTCAATCTCTCCGAATAGGTGTGAATCCTGACCCGCTCCTGACCGGGGCTTTTCCTGGCACGACGCACCACTGTTTGGCTTGATCAATCCTATGTTGACATACGTTCTCACCCATGTCAATGACAACATGACAAAAAGAACCGTCCCTGCTGTCAAATGACAACATGACAAAAAGAACCGTCCCTGCTGTCACGTCCCTGCTGTCACCACAGTGAATATGAAAAAGGAGGAATTCCACGATGAAGGGGAAACGGATTATCCTGGTTTTTATCGTTTCTTTCGTGCTCGCGGTGTCTGCGCTGGCCGATACTGCCTACTATGGCACGATGATGGTGGACAACTGCGAGGAGTGGGTTTCCCTGAGAGACGGCCCCGGCAAAGGCTGTGGGCGGCTGGCGAAGGTGCCGCTGTATTCCATCGTGACCGATTGCGAGAAAAGCGAATGGACCGGAGATTTTATGTATTGCAATTATGATGGGCAGTGGGGCTATATCCTGGCGCAATACCTCGTTCCCTGGGCGGATCCAGAGCCGGAGGAGGGTTTTGTGCTGGATGTGACGATGAATGGTTATCGCGTGACGGCGCAGCATGCATACGCAGATGGAGGAGAGAACCTGCTGGTCACATGCGAGGATCAACAGGGGAATCAGAAGTGGTCGAACTCGACAGTGACGGAAGATACCACGGAGCTGGAGCTGATCACGGCTTTCATAGGCGGCGCGGCACAGGACCCAATGGTGATGGTATACAACGCGGAGACGGGGTTGACAGCGCTGGATTATGTAACCGGGGAGATACGGTGGAGCCTTGCGGACGCCGATCTCGGTGCAAGCATCTCGCATGAGACGGATGGAGAGGGCAACACCTACATTGGCGGTTATTACGGCCCGGATCCCGTTTGTATCGACGTATATGGGAACGTGAAATGGCGCGCAGACTCGGAGGGCTGCTATTGGCTTTACAGTATGGAGCTGGTGGATGAAGAGCTCGTCTGTGCCTATGATGTGATGGATGGAGACCACGATCAGCAGGGACGGGTCATATTCAGCCTGGACGGAAAGATGCTGCGCAAGGAATATGCATGAATGCGAAGATTGTGATGAACATTGATTTCGGCACATGGGGACGGTCTTTTTGTGTTGCAGCGGATGCAGCCCGCAAGAAGAACGAGCGCGGCGATTCCCACGCCATGCTCCGAGGCATTGGCAGGAAACGACTGTGAAAACAGGCCCAAAAGGCGGCGCACCGGATTTGCGCCGGAAATGCACCGGATTTGCACCGGATTTGCACCTTTACAAATCGCGGGATGCGTGCTATCATTACAATCGGGCAGAGCGAGGGGCCCGGGGGAGACGGTCCTCGCGGAGAATTGCACAGAGAGTACGGCATGACGCTGCGGCGTCCTGCCGTTTCTTTATGGGGAGATGCGGGGGACGACCGCTCCCCTCCTCCCCGGGGGGAGCTGGACGAACCAGGGGGCGCTGCGGCGTCCCTTTTTCATGGGCGGAACGGAACGGACGGAAGGAGGAAAATGATGATCAGACGGGCGAGGGAATGCCTGGACGCGGAGGGCATGCCGGGTCTGGAGATGCTGCGGAGCGTGGTGGCGGAGCACCTGAGCGGGCTGGAGCGGCTGAAGAAGCTGCAGCGCTACTACCGCGGGCAGAACGCGATCCTGTCGCGGCGCCGGGCGGAGGGCCTGCCCAACAACCGCATGGCCCACGCCTTCGCGCGCTACATCGTGGCGGTGACCACCGGCTACCTGGTGGGCGGGCCGGTGCGCTACGAGGCGGGGGAGAGCCCCACGCTGCGGGAGATCCAGCGGATGCTGCGCCGGTGCAGCGCGGCCTCGGTGGACGCGGAGAACGCCCGCAACGCCGCCATCTACGGCCGGGGCGTGGAGCTGGTGCACGCGGACGCGGACCTGGCGGTGCGGATCACCGCGCTGAGCCCGATGGACGCCTTCGTGGTCTACGACGACAGCTGCGACATGCGGCCGATGTTCGGCGGGTACGGGCGGGCGACCGGCGCGTCGTCACTGGCGTTCGTGTCGCAGGCGTCGGTGGATTCGGGGACGGTGCAGAGGTACGGGCTGAACAAGCACGTCA
>JAFWBZ010000125.1 GCA_017537105.1 Clostridia bacterium
CTGGGCGAAGTAGTCCAGCTTGCCCAAGTCCTTCGCGGTGTCCTTGAACACCTCGATGAAGTCCCGGCCAATGATCTTGCGCTTCTGCTCGGGCTCGGTGACGCCCTTCAGGTCGGCGAAAAACCGCTCGGCGGCGTCCGCGCGCACGAAGCGCACCGGGAACAGCTCGCTGAACACCCGGCACACCTGTGCGCTCTCGCCCTTGCGCAGCAGGCCGTGATCGACGAACACGCAGGTCAGGCGATTCCCGATGGCCCGGTGGATCAGCGCCGCCGCCACGGAGGAATCCACGCCGCCGGACAGCGCCAGCAGCACCGTGCCGGTGTCTCCGACGATATCGCGTATTTGCCGCACCGCCGTCTCGGCGTAGGCGTCCATGGTCCAGTCGCCCGCGCAGCCGCAGATATGCAGCACGAAGTTTTCGATGATTCGCCGCCCCTCGTCGGTGTGGGTCACCTCGGGGTGGAACTGCACGCCGTAGATGCGCCTTTCGTCGTTGGCCATGGCGGCGACGGGGCAGTTGTCCGTCTCCGCGATGACGCGGAACCCCGGCGGGCACGCGCTGACCTGCCAGGTGTGGCTCATCCAGCAGGCGGAGGCGGGAGATAGACCTTCCAGCAGGCCTGTCCGTTCCTTCATCCGAACGGTCACGCGCCCGTATTCGCGCTCCACTGCCCGCTCCACCTGGCCGCCCAGTGTCTGCGCCGTCAGCTGCATGCCGTAGCAGATGCCCAATACCGGCACGCCCAGGTCATAGACTGCCGGGTCGCAGTGCGGCGCGTCCGGGTCGGTGACGCTGGCCGGACCGCCGGAGAGGATGATCCCCGAGGGCGAACAGGATCTGATTTCCTCCGGGGACATGCTCCACGGCACGACCTCGGAATAGACGTGGCACTCCCGCACCCTCCGCGCGATCAGCTGGGTATACTGTCCGCCGAAATCCAATATGATAATCTTCTGCATATCATTTCCCCTTTATTTTCCGCTGTCCCCGTAGTTGGAAAGCACCCGCGCAGAGGGATCGTCTACGTCGCATCCAGGCCAGGTCTTGTTGGGCATCCAGAAGTCCGCGATCATCCGCGCCTGGCCGGGGTAATACCGTTCAAAGAGCTCCCGGTACAGCAGGCTCTCCTTGGTGAACGGTCGGCAGTAATCGTATTTCGCCGCCCTGTCATGAAATTCCTGCTCGGTATAGGTGCGCTCGGCCAGGGTCTTGAGGTCGCTGACCATGGAATGGTCCACGGCGTCGGAGAACGCCGCCTTTTGCCGCCAGAGGATCTCGTCGGGCAGGATGTGATCGTCGGCGAAGGCCTTGCGGATGAGGTATTTGCCCATATCGTGTTTGTTCATCTTCAGCTCCGGGTCGATGGACATGGCGTAGCGCACGAACTTCAAGTCGCCAAACGGCACCCGCGCCTCCAGGGAGTTCACGCTGATGCAGCGGTCCGCCCGCAGCACGTCGTACATATGCAGCTCGCGGATGCGCTTCTCCGCCTCCTCCTGGAAGGCCGCGGCGCTGGGGGCGAAGTCGGTGTACTTGTAGCCGAACAGTTCGTCTGAGATCTCGCCCGTCAGCAGCACCCGGATGTCGGTGTGCTCGTGGATGTACCTGCACACCAGATACATGCCGATGGACGCGCGGATGGTGGTGATGTCCCAGGTGCCCAGCAGCTCCACCACCGTGGGCAGCGCCTCCAGCACGTCCTTTTCGGAAATGATGACCTCGGTGTGGTCTGAACCGATGTAGTCCGCCACCATGCGGGCGTACTTGAGGTCGATGGCGTCCACGTCCATGCCGATGGCGAAGGTGCGGATGGGTTTGTCGAGCATCCGCTGGGCGATTGCGCACACCAGCGAGGAATCCAGGCCGCCGGAGAGCAGGAAGCCGATGGGCGCGTCGGCGTCGAGGCGCTTCTCCACGCCGTCGATCAACAGCCGCCGCAGCTTCGCGCACACGTGGTCCTCGTCCCGCATCGTGAATTGATCGACGTGCGCCGGGTCGGCGTAGCGGACGAATTCGCCGTCCATCCAGTAGTGTCCGGGCGGGAAGGGGAGGATTTCGTCGCACAGCCCCACAAGGTTCTTCGGTTCGCTGGCAAAGGCGATGTGCCCGTCGCACAGATGACCGTAGTAGAGCGGCCGGATGCCGATGGGGTCGCGGGCGGCGATCAGCCTGTCCCGCTCGCCGTCGTACAGGATCAGCGCAAATTCCGCGTCCAGCGTCTTGAACATCTCCACGCCGTACTCCCGGTACAGCGGCAGCAGGATCTCGC
>JAFWBZ010000126.1 GCA_017537105.1 Clostridia bacterium
CCGGGCATAGCTCCGGATGCGCCTGCGCGGCCCGCGCGGCGGTTCGCCTCCAAACGACCCTGTCACCAGCGCCAGCCGGTCCACGGGCAGCTGTCCCGCGAGGGCCAGCGCCGCGTCGCAGCCCCCTCCGGCCGCAGCGATGGCGCTCTGTCTGCAGTGCAGCCGGACGCGCTGATAGCCGCGCTGCAGCGCCGGGTGCAGCGCCTCGCCCGGGACCTCGCAGAAGACCTCCGTCGCTGCTCCCGACTTCGCAAGCAAAGAAGAAAGTCCGGAAAGGATCCCCTCTCCGGACAGTGTTTCCCCGATGACCATGCATCCCGTGTCCCGCCTTGCACCTTCCGGCATCATCCCGAATCACCTCCGCCTTTGGGCACAAGCTGTCCGGTCAGCGTCGTCGATCCATCTCGGCGAGCGATTTCTCGCTGGCGACCACCAGCAACACATCGCCCTCCCGGATCACCGTGTCCGGCTGCGGCATGGCGTTGAGCGCTTCGCCGTTTCGGATGGCGATCACATTGACGCCCGACCGGGAGCGCAGCTCCAGCGCACGAAGGGATTTGTCGATCCATTCCGCGTTGGGCCGGATCTCCGCCATGGAATAATCCGGAGACAGCTCCAGATAGTCCACGATGTTGCCCGATACCAGATTATGCGCGATGCGCCGCCCCATATCACGCTCCGGGAACAAAACCTCGTCCGCCCCCAGCTTCTCCAGCATCCTGCCGTGGAACTCGTCGTGCGCCTTCGCGATCACGCGCTTGACGCCGAGCTCCTTCATCAGAAGGGTGATCATGCCGCTGGCGCGAATGTCCGAGCCCATGGTGACAAAGGCCACGTCAAAGTCCTGCACGCCCAGCGCCATCAGCGCGCTGCGGTCCATGGCGTCCATCTGGACGGTGTGCGTGATGCGATCCCGCATGTTCTCCACCAGCTCCAGATCGTCGTCGACGCCGAGCACCTCCTCGCCCGCCTCGCACAGCGTCTCGGCGATGGCGCTGCCGAAGCGCCCGAGTCCCACCACGAGGTACTGCTTCTTTGTGTTGTTCTTCGCCATTGTCTGTCCTCCATCCGGCCGTCAGCCGATCAAAACGTGCTCCTCGGGATACTGTATGCGTTCGCGGGTGTGGTTCTGCCGACGCGCAAACAGCAGCGCCAGCGTCAGCGGGCCCACGCGCCCGGTAAACATCGTCAGGATGATCATGATCCGCGCCAGCGGCTTCAGATTCGCCGAGCCGATGGCGGATATGCCCACCGTTCCCATGGCGGAGGCGCACTCGTAGAGCAGGTCCAGGAAGTCCTCGCCCGGCTGCAACAGGGAGAGCACGCACACGTCCAGGAACACCACCGCCAGCGCGATGAACACGATGGTCACCGCGCGCAGAATCAGCGCGGGATCGATTCTTCGCCCGAACACGCGGATGCTGCTCTCGCCCCGGGCCACCATGCGCGCCGTCAGCACCAGAATGGCCAGCGTGGTCACCTTGATGCCGCCGCCCGTGGAGGCCGGCGCCGCGCCGACGACCATCATAAAGCTTCCGATCAGCTTCGTGCAGTCCCGCATGGCCTGCTGGTCAAAGGTGTTGAAGCCCGCCGTGCGCAGCGTCACCGCCTGGAACAGCGCCGCCAGCAGCTTCTTTCCCACCGGCATCGGGCCGAGCGTGCCCGGATTGGACCACTCCAGGGCGAGCACCAGCAAAAAGCTCAGCGCCGCCAGCGCGCCGTAGCTCACCAGCACGAGCTTCGTGTGCAGGCGGAACCGGCGGAAGCGCCGGCGCTTCAGTATGTCGCTCTGCACGCCGAAGCCCAGACCTCCGAGGACCACCAGGGCGATGGCGGTAAGGTTGATCAGCCCGTCCCCGGCAAATCCGGTCAGGCTCCTGCCGCCGCCGAAGAGGTCGAACCCCGCGTTGCAGAAGGCGGACACCGAGTGGAACGGCGCGAAGAACAGCCCCTTCCCCGCGCCGTACAGCGGCACGAACCGCAGCGCGAACACCGCCGCACCGGCCAGTTCCACCGTGAAGGCGCTGAGAGCCACCCACTGCACCAGCTGCACGATGCCGCCCAGCACGTCCTCGTTCATGGAGTCCTGCATGATGAGCTTCTCGCGCAGCGTAATGTGCCGCCCCGTCAAGCGGAAGATCAGCGTCGCAAACGTCATGAAGCCGAGCCCGCCCAGCTGGATCAAAAACAGCAGCACCACGTGGCCGAAGGTCGAGTAGGCCGTGCCGGTGTCCCGAACCACGAGCCCGGTGACGCACACCGCGGAGGTGGAGGTGAACAGCGCGTCAAACCAGGTCACCGGCGCGCCTGTCGCAGAGGCGACGGGCAGCGAAAGCAACAGGCTGCCGAGCAGGATCAGTCCCGCAAAGCCGATGGCGATCACCGGCAGCGGGCTGAAGCCGTTTCGCCTGTATACCCTCTGCAAAATCCTATTGAAAAGGCGCCGCTCGCCCGCCTTGTCTCCGGCTCCCGCGGCGCCGTCTGCTCCGTTCAGCATCGGCCGTTTAGATCCTTTCGATGGTCACCATGTCCATGAGCGCCTTGTAAACCGTGCGATCCACGATGCGATAGCCCTCCGTCATGCAGCGTGCGGTCGCGCAGGCCATGCCCATGCGGAAGGTATCCTCCAGTTCGTTCTCCGCCATGAAGCCCGCGACCAAGCCCGCGACCATCGAATCGCCCGCACCCACCGTGGATTTGACTTCGATGTTCAGCCGCGGGGCGTACAGCGCCTCGTCGCCCTCGAGAATGAGCGCACCCTCCGCGCCCAGGGATACCGCCACGACCTCCACGCCCATGTCGATGTACTGGCGCGCGGCGTCGCGGATCTCCTGCACAGACTCGAGATGGCTCCCCGTCATCATCTCCAACTCATAGCGATTGGGCTTGATCATGAACGGGCGAGCCTCCAGACCGTACTTCAGGCGATCCCCGTCCGCGTCCAGCACACAGCGGCAGCCGAGGCCGTCCACCGCGTGGATCAGCGTGCGGTAGAAGTCGTCGGGACAGCCCGGCGGCAGGGAGCCCGTCAGCACCAGAAAATCGCTGTTCTCCGCGTGGCGGGTCACCAGCTCCACCATGCGCTCCAGCTGCTCCGACTCCACGGTCCGTCCGGACTCGTTCAGCTCCGTCACCACGCCCTGAGAGCGATCGAACACCTTGATATTCGTGCGCGCAGTCCCCTCGCACCAGATGAAATCGTAGGCCGTGGAGTTGACCATCAGGCGCTTCTCGAACAGAGACGCGCTGTCCCGGTACATATAGCCGATGCACTCGGAATCCAGCCCCAGCGCAGACACCGTCAGCGCCACGTTGATGCCCTTGCCTGCGGCGACATCGCTGGACGCCACCACGCGGTTCAGCCCACCGGGCGTGAAGCTCTCCACGGTCATCGTGCGATCGATACTGGGGTTGAGTGATATGGAAGTAATCATGATTGATGCTCCTGTTTTGTTTGTTTTTCTTCGTCCGGCGCCGCCGCTTCGCGCGCCTGTGCCTCGCGCTCTTCCCGCTCGCGCTCCTCCCGGGCCTCGTCGGCGACAGTCCGCAGGAAGCCGCCGATCTGATGGCGGAGCACGGCGCCGACGATGACGCACAGCCCGAACAGCAGCAGAAGCGCGACCAGGATGGTCTTTTCAATGTAGGTCACGTCCACGCCCTCCCGCGCCGCCTGTTTCAATATAGTATATCACATTTTTGTCAAAATACAAGCGGTATTTGTTCACATTTTGTGTCCTGTACGACAAACGGGGATTGCCGCTTCCCGCAGCAATCCCCGTCAATTCCTTTCCCCGTTCTCTCTTCAGTTGGGCATCTTCCGGGCAGCCGGCTCGGTGGCGGTGCGGGCATCGGCCAGAATGTGCGGCGCAAGGGCGATCTCCGCATCGGCGGCCTCCAGCGTGAAGGAGGACACCTCGTAGGCGCTTCGCACCATGTATTCGCCGCTGTCCAGCAGCTTTTGGTATTCCCGGGACTGGAGCCTGCCGGTGAGCCGGATCCGGTCCCCCACGCCAAACCGCGACGCGTACTGCGCGTTGCGGCCCCAGGCGATGCAGGGAATGTAGTCGCTCTTGCCAAAGGCGCGGTTCACCGCCAGCATCATGTCGCAGATTTCCCGTCCGAAGGGCGTCGAGCGATAGATCGGTGGCTTGCAAAGCGCGCCGGTGAGGGACACGCGATTCAGCGTATCGTTGTCCCGAGTCTCGCTGATGGCCTGCACGAACAGCGTCACCATCAACCGCCCCGCGCCGTCCACCACCTTATTGTAGGAGCGCACCTGCCCGGTCATCATCAGCAGCGCATCGCGATCCTCCGGCAGCATCCCCATCAGTTTCCCCGGAATGGTCACCGGCAGCCGGTCCACCGCGCCGGACAGCCGCTTGACCGCCAGGATTCCGGTATAAAACGGCTCGTTCATCACCTCATGGCTCAATTCCAATTCGCCCTCCAGCCTTCCGGCCGCCACGATTCTGTTGTTTGGATTTTCCATCGTATCCCCTCCGGTCATCAATAGGTGTTACCCCTTCAGTATATGCGCCCGCTCCCCCGGCGATGACTGCCCGCGGCGCGCACCTCGTCCCGAGCCTCCACAAACCATCGCCCGCCGTCCTCGAACAAATAAGTCTCGCGCCCATGGATCCGGCAGGTATAGCGCATGCCCTGTCCCCCGGCTTTCGCGGCCGCCGCGCGCCGCACATCCAGCAGGCGATCCACCTCAAAGCCCCGGCCATCCTCCCAGAAGATCTTGACCGGCCGGATCTTACCGATCTCGTCCACCTCCACGATCACGCGCACATACACGCGATGTGACACCGCAATCACCTCTTTTTATCATGCTGCCTACTCCATCGCTTTTAGAACATTTGTTCGATTAACGCCATTATATCACAAATCGTCCAAAAAGCAATCGAACGCAAATTTAAATCATCACGGCTGAAATGTGGCAGGAAATATCCGGCCCGCCGTAGAATTTCCCTGCACAAGCAACCGCTCCGGAACCAACCCCGGCGCGGCTTCGTCTAAGCGCTATCAAGGAACAGGAGGAAACCTCTCATGAAAAAACTGGGTGTTGCCTTACTGGCGGCCCTGCTCTGCCTGGTGGCGTTCACCGCGCTGGCGGAGACATCGCCGGTGGTGCAAAACGGCGCTCTGGCCGCATACCTGGATGGCGACGGGCATCTGTATCTGCCCGGCAACCCATCCCCCATCAACCGGGCGGAGGCGGACGCACTGGTGTCCATCGACGCCTATCGCCTGCTGTTCACCTCCCCGCGAGAGGACGGCGCCAGCGACCTGTACATCATCGACCTGGGCGATTTCAGCGAGCGCCTGCTGGCCGAGGATGTCCACGCCGCCTGCCTGGCCGACGAGAGCGCGCTCTATTACGTCACCAATGCCGAGCGGACACAGCTGATGCGGATGGACCTCGCCGACCAGTCGCTCAGCCTGGCCTACACCACCCTCGAGCCCATCGACCGGCTGTATCGCTCCGCGGAGGGCCTGGTGTTCGCGCTGGTAGATCAGGCGGGCACGATGGTCTACGTCAGCCAGACCGACAGCTTTGAAAACTACCTGGGCACCCTGCCCCAGAGCGGCCAGCTGACGGACAGCTATGAGCTGTACATAACCCGCGATGGCAATCTGATCATGAAGGACATCGCCAGCTATACGACGGAGCACATCGATTCCGACGTGCTGGCCTACGCCGTCATGCGGGACAAGGTCTATTACCTCTGCCACACGGGAAGCGCCATACGCCTCAAGGCCTACGACCCCGCATCGATGAACTGGCAGGTCATCCTGACGCCCGACAACACCATGGAAACCCAGCTGACTGCCACAGCCGACGCGCTCTTCATGCTGGACGAGGCCGGCCAAGTGTACACCGTGGACATCGTCAACGGCACGCTGGTGCCCTTCCGCCGCTACGACAATCCGGAGGCCTACGGGCTGCCCGAAGGCTTCACCGTCACCGGGCTGCGCATCGCGGGCATGAGCGGACAGCTGAACGTCTACGCCGAGCTGGAGGAGGCCTCCGCGCAGCCGGACTTCAGCTTCATTGAATTCACCTCCACCTCCGACAGCATCGCGCCCGTGCTGCGCCTGCTGGAGGGCGTGGAGATCGCAGATGAGGACGCCGCATGGACCTATCTGAAGCCCGCCGAGCAGTATGCGCCGCTGATGCGCGGCAGCCGCGGAGACGCCGTGCGCGCCATTCAGCAACCGCTGTACGACCTCGGCTACTATGACTATTACGTGGACGGCATCTTCGGCTCGCGCACGCAGCGGGCTGTCCGGCTGTTGCAGGATGACCTGGGGCGGACGGTGAATGGCATCGCCGACGAAGAGCTGCAGCGCATCATCCTCGCCGGCGGTCTGGGTCCGTATGATCCCTATCGCCCCCTCACCCGCGGCAATCGCGGGCTGCGCGTGCAGTCCATGCAGGAGCGACTGCGCGACCTGGGCTACATGGCCGATGCCGCAGACGGCATCTTCGGCGCCAACACCCAGCGCGGCGTGCAGCAGTTCCAGTCTGAAAACGGCCTCGCCGTCTCCGACGGCGCCACCCGCGAGACCCTGCAGCGCCTGTACTCCGGTTCCGCCCGGTCGTGCTCCAGCTTTATCGACCTGTATCCCGGCAACACCGGATACCGCGTGCGCGAACTGAACAACCGGCTGCGCGCGCTGTACTACCTGGATTCGGACGCCGGCAGCGTCTACACCACCGCCACCGCCAATGCCGTGCGCGCCTTCCAGCGCCGCATGGGCTTTACCGAGAACGGAAACGCCACGGTGCCCGTGCTCCGCGCGCTGTTTGCGCCCAACGCCCCGGAGGCTTCCGGCTACATCCTGCTGCGCCGCGGCGATGCCAACAGCCGCGTCCGCGACATGCAGGCGAGACTCAAGCAGCTGGGCTACTACTCCGGTGCCATCGACGGCTATTTCGGCCGCAATACCGAGAAGGCCGTGGCCCTGTTCCAGAAAAAGGTCGGCCTGAACCCCACGGGCATCGCCACGATTCGCACGCAGGAGCTGCTGTTTTCCGCGGATGCCCCGGTCTACGTCAAACCCACCGTCATCGGCACGCCGGTGATCTCCGTGGACAGCTATCATCACCGCGAAAACGACGTCTACTGTATCGCCGATGACAGCGGCGAGAACGGCTACGTCACCTTCTCCTGGAGCGCGGAAGGCGAGGTCAAGTCCTTCAACGTGCTGATCCGCGATGCGAACGGCGCCACCTGCGTCAATCAGGATACCCTGCTGACCCGCACCGGTGTGTCCATCGCGACGCTGCAGTACGAGAGCGTCTATACGCTGACCATCACCGCCTATCCCGAGGACGGCAACAGCAAGCACGTCACCAGCGCCTCCATCAGCTTTAAGCGCATTCAGACCGTCGAGCCCGGTCCCGCGGTCGTGGGCGAGCCGGTGATCACCCTGGAAACCGTCGTGCGCAAGCAGGACAGCATCAACTACATGCAACCCGGCATCATCACCTTCCACTGGCACGCCGAAGGCGAAGTGGACAGCTACTATGTGGACATCCAGAACGCCGCGGAGGAAACGCAGCTGAGCGTCACGACCACCGACGAGCGTGCCAGCATCAACACCGACGGCATGACTCCCGGAGAGGTATACACCATCTACGTCCATGCCATCCCGGCGCGCGGCACCCTCGACGACGCGGTGCGAAGCTTCGAGCGCTTTGCGCTGGAGGACATCTCGATTCCCACCCCCACGCCGGAGCCGGAACCCACGGATACGCCCGAGCCGGAGGAAACCCCGACCCCGGAGCCCACGGAAATCGAAACCCCGGAACCCACGGAAACCGAAACCCCGGAACCCACGGCCAGCGAAGAGCCCATCATTCCAGCACCGGACTACAACGTCTCCGTCCCTGAGATCTCCTTTGAGACCATCGCCGGATATGACGGCGCGACCGCGCTGCTCACCGGGGATACCGTGGTGCTGAAGTGGCATTCCGAGGGCGACGTCATGGCGTACTACGTCGAGGTAAAGAACGCCGCCGGGCAGCTCCAGGCCTATGCCACCACGGAAAAGGAGCACCTGAGCGTCGATCCCAACCGCATGGTGCGCGGCGAAGTCTATACCCTGAACGTCACCGCGATTCCCGAGGGTGGAAGTGTCGAAACCGGTGCCTTTGCCAGTGCGACGTTTGCACTGTATGTCGAGGTCCCCGAGGAGACCGAAGTGCCTGCCACGGCCGAGCCCGAGATCACCCCTGAGCCCGCCACGCAGGAGCCCGAGATCACCCCCGAGCCCGCCACGCCGGAGCCCGAAATCACCCCCGAGCCCGCCACGCCGGAGCCCGAGGTCACCCCTGAGCCCGCCACGCCGGAGCCCGAGGTCACCCCTGAGCCCGCCACGCCGGAGCCTGAGATTACTTCGGAACCGACGCCTGAGCCCACTCCGGAACCCACGCCCGAGCCGACGCCTGAGCCCACTCCGGAACCCACGCCCGAGCCGACCCCGGAGCCGACACCCGAACCCACTCCGGAGCCCACGCCTGAACCGACGCCCGAGCCGACCCCGGAACCCACGCCCGAACCGACGCCCGAACCGACCCCGGAACCCACGCCTGAACCTGCGCCGGCCAGTCCCTGGTCCAAGGCGGTCGACGGCAGTTCCGATCCAGGCGTCATCCGGCAGATTCAAAACCGACTCGCCAGCTGGGGCTGGCTGAGCGGCGACTACAGTGACGGCGCGCTGGACGGTGCGACGCTGCAGGCGGTTCAGGATTTCGTCAACGCCTACAACGCCAACCACGGCGGCAGCCTTTCCGCGAACGGTTCCTCCATCAGCCCCGACGTGCTGGCGGTGCTGATGAACGATCGCGGCGAAGTCTACGCCAACAACTGACCGGAGCTTTCCGACCCAGAAACCCACATGTACAGCGAGGAGCTGTCCCCCGCGGCCTTGTGTCCGCAGGGAGACAGCTCCCTCTTTGCATAATCGTTTTTTCGGTGTGATGGGATCTCCGCGGGCATGGCCCGAACCCGCCCGATGCCGCGCTGTACTCTCCCAGGTCATGTGCCGGAGAGAAAGGACATCAGCGCCCCGTGCTCGCGCGCCGCGACGGCATATCCCACGTCGTGCAGGTGTCTGAGCTTCTTGGGATCTTTTTCGATCCGCCCCACCTCGGGCTTGACGTCGGGGCGGAGCACGAACGCCCGCCCCGCCCGGACCTCCGACTCGATGAAGTCTAGCGTCTCGTTGTACGCATCGTGCCTTCGGGCAATGCAGTCGACCAGGCCGGGATACCGGGCGTATCGCACGCGCATCGCCGGGAGCGCCTTGTTGGGCTGTTTTCGGTAGTCTCTCGCCTGGGTGAGCACCAGGACGTTGCGCGCGTGCCCGTCGGCAATGGACTTTCGGATGGGAATCGAGTCAGAAAGCCCGCCGTCCAGGTATTTCCCAGATCCGATCTTCACCGATCTGGAGATCAACGGCAGCGATGCGGAGGCGCGGACCGCGGCAATGTCCCCGAACATGTCCCCGATGCGCATGTATTCCGGCCTGCCGGTCCGAATGTCGGTGACAACCACCTGGAAATTCGCGTTTCGGCGGTGGAAGGTCTCGTTGTCCAGCGGGTCGTACACCCTGGGGACGAGATCATAATTCAGCTTTGCGCCGAACAGATCACCGGTGGTCACCAGGGAGCGCACGGAGCAGAAGCGCGGATCCCGGACGTAGTCCGCCCACACGCGCAGCCCGCGCCCTGGCTGACGGCACAGGTAGCTGCAGGCCTGGCAGGCTCCGGCGGAGACTGCGTAGATGTCGTCGAAGTCGAGCTCCTTTTCCATCCAGAAATCCAGCACGCCGGAGGTAAATGCGCCGCGCATACCGCCGCCCTCCAGGATCAATCCAAAATTGCGCATTTCCACTCCTCTCCTTGCGGCGTATCCGCGTCCATGATCGCGCCATGACCGCAACAGTATGTGTATCTCTGCTGCGGAAAGCGCCGCAGCAGCGCCCGATGCGCCTCGCGAAACCGCCCGGAATCCATGTTCACGTCCTTCATCAGGCAGGGGGCAAGGCGGTTGAACGCCGCCTGCGGCGCGGTGAAGCCCGCGGGATTCACCGCAATATCCCCGCTGAACACCAGCCTCTCCGACTCGTCCACGATCACCGCCTCCCCGACGGCGTGGCCGCCGTTGCCGCGGTAGAAGTCGAGCCGCTTGCCGCAAAAATCGAGGCCGCCGAGGTAGCAGATCGGCCGATCCGGATCGTCCGGCGCATCCCCGATGACGTGCATGCGTTCCATGGGCGGTGCTGCATATTGCGAGAGTATGCGGATGATGCGCGTGTATGGCGCGTGCATCGGATTCCGCTCCCGGAAGTTGGGCTGTCCCTCGGCTTCGAGGCGGAAGAATTCCCAGGTCATCGGGCTTACATATATTCTCTCAAACCAGTGCAGCAGGCCGCAGTGATCCTCGTCCGGATGCGTGATGGCGATGCGCTTCGAAAGGCCGTCAAAGTCCGGAAACAAACGGCACAGCAGCGCATGCATCTCCGGCGCATAGCAGGCAAAACCGCTGTCGATGAAGAGCACTTCCCCACCGCGCCGCAAAATATACGTGTTGCTGCCGCAGGGCGGCTCAATGCAGTACAGCGTAAATCCCTTCGCCAGATTCCGTGCGCTGATCCTCGGTTGAAAGCGCTCGCCCCTGTACTGTGCGATCATGTCCGCATACCGGCCGATGGTTTCCAGGGCCTTGCGCGGCGACTCTCCCCTTTGTTCGAACATCTGCACGATGCAATTCGACTGCGCCATCAGCGCCATCGACTGTTCCGGCGAAAGCCGCAGTCTTTTCGCCGCGCCTTCCACAATCCCGTTCGCTTCCCGGAACGCTTCGGCGGGATCCGGCAGGGTATGAGTGAACGCATTCTTCATGGGAAAACGCCGCCTCGCTCCTTCAATGTCTATGCATATTCTATAATAAAACCCGGATTTCGTCAATCGAGCACACGCGAAAAGGGACGGGCTGCCTTCGTGAAGGGCGAAATCTGCGGGAGTAAACTTTAATTTTTCTGCACCCGCCCGTTCATAACCTTTCATTAATGACGCAGACCCGGCTTTGATGTAAAATACGGGAGTAGTAGTATATTCCAAAGCGATACGAGGAGGCACATTATGCAGCAGGACATGATCGTCATTCTGGACCTCGGCAGCAAGGACAACACCCTGATCGCGCGCAACATCCGCACGCTGGGCGTATACACGGAAATCCATCCCCACGACATCACGAAGGCGCAGTTGGAAGCCCTGCCGAACGTCAAGGGCATCATCCTGAACGGCGGCGAAAACCGCATCGTCGACGGCGTGGCCATCGATGCCTCCGACGCCGTCTATGGCAGCGGCCTGCCGTTGATGGCCGTGGATCACGCGGCGAAGCGCGCGGACTCCTCCCTGCCCGAGTGGCCGACGGATGAAGCGGCGCGCATGGACGCGCTGCGCGCCTTCGTATTTGACGGCTGCAAGGCCCAGGCCAACTGGAACATGGACAACTTCATCGCCGATCAGGTGGAACTGATCCGCAAGCAGGTTGGCGACAAAAAGGTGCTGCTCGCCCTCTCCGGCGGCGTGGACTCCTCCGTCGTCGCCGCGCTGCTGATCCGCGCCATCGGCGACCAGCTGACCTGCGTGCACGTCAACCACGGCCTGCTGCGCAAGGGAGAGCCCGAGCAGGTGGTTGAGGTCTTCCGCAATCAGCTGGGCGCCAACCTGATCTACGTCGACGCCGTGGATCGCTTCCTGGACAAGCTCGAAGGCGTGGCGGATCCCGAACAGAAGCGCAAGATCATCGGCGCGGAGTTCATCCGCGTGTTCGAGGAGGAAGCCCGCAAGCTCAACGGCATTGAGTTCCTGGGCCAGGGTACCATCTACCCCGACATCGTGGAATCCGGCACCAAGACCGCCAAGATGGTCAAGTCCCACCACAATGTGGGCGGTCTGCCCGAGGATCTGAAATTCGAGCTTGTCGAGCCCTTGAAGATGCTGTTC
>JAFWBZ010000127.1 GCA_017537105.1 Clostridia bacterium
ATGCCAGCAGGATCGGTGCCGGGAATCCCCACAGAAGGCCGAACACGCTCAGTTTCAAGGTGTTCATCAGGTACCTCATGAAGTCCGGCGAGGACAGGAAACGATTGAAGTGCTCGAATCCCACCCATTCGCTGTGCCACAGCCCGCGGAACAGGTTGTAGTCCATGAAGGCGATTGCCACGCCGCCCATCGGAATGTAGCGGAAGATGATCGTCAGCACGAAGGCCGGTAACATGAAGATCAGGTAGAGCTGCCAGTGCTGCCGCAGATACACCAGTGTGTTGTGCGTCCTCTGTTGGAGGGGCACCTTTTCCTTGGCAGACAAGGGCTTGTTCATTGTAATCCTCCTTTTCTGTTCTCCCCTAATGTGCAAATGCATTGGCAGATTGCATGTGCACATTCCTATCGGGGGCTTCCCCTATATATTACCACCAACAACGCCATGTGTCAATATCACGCGCTTGCATTTGCACATTTTTTTCGCCGCATTTTCCATGAACAGGGGCCTGCACGGCGCGTTTTTGCCGGTTTTTGCGCAAAACAGTTGATAAACGCACAATTTGCACACCATTATGTTTGACATTTGCACTATTATATGTTACAATGTCCATGAAACAGCAAGGAGGCTTTCGCAATGAAGAGAGTCACTATACAGGATATCGCGGATGAGCTGGGCATTTCCCGAAACACCGTTTCCAAGGCCATCAACAATGCCGATGGCCTCGCGGAAGCCACCCGCGCCAGGATCCTTGAAAAGGCCATCGAAATGGGCTACAAACAGTTTTCCTATATAAAGGCGCATTCCGGCATCGTCCAGGAGCAGGAAGTGCAGAGCAAGGGGGAGATTGCGCTGCTCTGCGGAGGCGTCATCGCCCCTGCCCACTTCGCCACGCTGATGCTGGACAAGCTCAAGAAAGAGCTTTCCCAGTGGGGCTATACCCTGAATACCCATCGGGTGGAGCGGGAGAACTTCCTGTGTCGGACTCTGCCGCTCACCTTTGATCCCCGGCAGGTCAGCGCCATCATCTGCGTTGAGATGTTCGATCGGGCCTATGATGAGATGATCTGCGGGCTCGGCTTGCCGGTGCTCTTCGTGGACGGGCCCAACAAGCGAGACGGCATCGACCTGCCCGCGGACCAGCTCTACATGGACAACACCACCGCCATCACGCGGTTTATCAACGATATGCTGGTCCGGGGTAAGCGGAAAATCGGCTTCATCGGCGATTACGAGCACTGCCAGTCCTTCTTTGAGCGGTACACCGCCTTCCGCTACGCCATGCTCATGGCCAACGCCCCCGTGGAGGAGCGGTTCTGCATCAAGACCAGCGAGCGCGAAAAGCTGGAGGAGTCTCTGGCGGCACTGGCCGACTTCCCGGATGTGTTTCTCTGTGCCAACGATTTTGCCGCAGAGGACGCGATCTACGCCCTGCGCAAGCTGGGTAAGTCGGTGCCGGAAAACGTGCTGTTCTGCGGCTTTGACGATTCTCCCAATTCCCGCATCATGACCCCCAGCCTGACCACCGTGCACATACACACCCAGGTCATGGCCGTCGCCGCAATACAGCTGCTGCTCTCCCGAATTGAGGAGCCGAATCTGGACTACCGTATCGTGCACACGGAGACTGAATTGATCTATCGGGATTCCACCCGGCTATAGTCCCCCACCATTCGCAACCAGGAGGTAACGCTATGCGATTCTTTTCCTATGACAGCAAGTTCGGTCAGCTGTTCCTGAAATTGGCCTATGGTTGCTGCCTGAACGTCCTGTGGCTGGTCTGCTGCCTGCCCATCTTCACCATCGGAGCATCCACGACGGCGCTCTACTACACCTCCTTCAAGATTGCCAAGGACGAGGGCAGCTTCATCACCACCATGTTCTTCCGCTCCTTCCGGCAGAACTTCAAGCAGGCGACCATCATCTGGCTGATCATGCTGGCAACCGGTCTGGCGATCGTCGCGGACGCCATACTGCTCTACCGGCTGCGCGCCACCTCCACCGGCACGGCCGCTGTGATCTGGACGCTGATGCTGGCAGCCATGTTCGCCTGTATGATCGCTTACGTCATCGAGCTGACCTACATCTTTCCCCTGCTGTCCATCGCCAGCAACACGACGGCGAACATGTTCAAAAACGCCTTCCTCATCGGCACCCACTACCTGTTCGTCACCATCCTTGTGCTCCTCATCCACTATGCCATGTTCTTCCTGGTGGTGAACGTATTCACGCCCCTCATCATCTTCGGGGAGGGGCTGTGCGCGGTCGTCAGCGCCCATCTGCTTTTGAAGATCTTCCGGCCGCTGCTCTACGATCCCAACGCGCCGAAGGAGGGCGAAGCGGAGGACGAGGATTCGGAGGCGAAGCTGTGAAGCTGACGGAGGCAGAGCGGGCGGAAAACCGGGAAGCCCTTGCCGAGATGAGCCTGTTGCAGAAGCTCGGGCATGTCTTTGAATACTATAAATTTCCCCTGGTCCTGGCGCTCATCGCCGCAGTTGCCCTGGGCAGCGTGCTGTATTACCGGCTCACCCGCAAGGAGGCGCTGCTGTACGTCGCCTGCGCCAACATCGCCGTCGGGGAAGACCTGGATGTCGCGCTCGACGAGGGGTTCACGCGCGCCATCGGCATGAATCCCGGAAAATACAGGGTCTATCTGTACCGCGGGCTGTACCTGAGCCGGGACGCTTCGGTGCAAAACCACGAATACGCCTACGCCTCACAGCTCAAGTCGCTGGCCGCCATGGCCGACAAAAAGCTGGACTTGCTGCTGATGAACCGCGAAGCCTATGACATCATGTCCTCCGGCGGCTACCTGCTGCCCTTGGAGGATTCCCTGCGCGGCGACCTCTACAGGCGGGTCGCCGACCGATTGGTTGCGAACACGGTGATTCTCGAGGACAACGAAATCGAGCATCGGCTGGACGAGAGCATCCCCTATCGCGCCGTCACGGAGGAAGTGGCGAATGGCATCCTCATCTCCGCGTTTCCACTGTTCGAACGCGCGGATTTTTCCGGGGAAGTGTATCTCGGCGTAATCGGAAACAGCGCCCGCATGGACGCCGTTCTTCAGTATATCGATTATCTGACGGCGGAAAATCCGCTCGACGCGGCATAATGTCAGATCAACGGAGGGCACCCATGGCAGACAGCAAGCGCATTACGATGAAGGATGTGGCCCGGGAGGCGGGAGTGGCCCTCGGCACGGTTTCCAAGGTCGTCAACGGCGTTCCCGTGGGCAAGAGCTATCAGCGCCGCGTGGAAGAGGCCATAGAGAGGCTCGGCTATCGCGTCAACCGACAGGCCCGGGCGCTGCGCAGCAACAAAAGCAGCATCGTCGAAGTCATATTGCCCGATCTGCACAACCCCCTGTTCGCCAGGCTTGCGGACTGCCTGTGCAGGGAATTGTCCCGCCGCTCCCATCAGATGCTGTTGTTTTTGACGAAGGGCAGCTTCGACCTGGAGCAGTCGTACATGCTCATGTCCGAACAGCAGATGGTCAGCGGGATCATCTGCCTGACGCTCAATCCCAAGGTCCGCATCCCCGGGGACATCCCCACCGTCTTCATCGATCGCAATCCCGGACCGGGCATTGCCTGCGTCACCAGCGACAACTATGGCGGCGGCTGTCTCGCCGCACAAAAGCTCCTGGAGAACGGCTGCACGCGCCTGGCTTTCCTGCACACGGCCTCGTCCCTGCACGACGAAACCGGCAAGCGCAGGGACGGCTTCGTTTGCGCCTGCACAGACGCCGGGATTCCGTTCCGGTGCGAGTGCCTCGACGACGGAGCTCCGGATTCCGCCCTGGAGGAGTTCCTGCGCGCGCACCAAAGCGAAGGCAGGCTGGACTTCGACGGCCTGTTCTGCGCGACAGATCACTTGGCCCACAGCGCCCGCCGCGCGCTGAATCAAATGGGCATGCGCGTGCCGGAGGATGTGCAGATCATCGGCTATGACGGCGCGCAGCGTCTTGGGGACCAGGATCTGTGCTGTTCAACCATCGTGCAGCCGGTGGAGGAGATGGCCCGGCTGTGCGTGGAGCTCGTGCTGCAGACGTCCTCCGAAAGAATTCCCTGCCTGCACCAGCTCCCGGTCTGTTATGCATACGGCGGGACGACAAACCGCTGAACCACCTGAAAGGTGCTTCTGAGGAAGTGCCGCGGCTGCACCCGGGAGGTTGGGAAGCGGCTGTCGCCCTGCTTCCGAAACGCCGTCGTAAGACTGCTGACGGGAATTTTGAAAACAATATAGGGCGCGCCTTCCAAAATCGGGAGGTGCGCTTTTTTGTGATGCTTTCAGGCAGACCGGGACCATCGGAGGACTCCGGTGCCCGCCGTCTTTTTTCGCCCATCGTTTTTTCCTTTTCCTTCGCTTTTTGGCAATCATACAATCGCAGTTTTGTATCATTTGTCCGTTGCGCGAATCAAGGCAATATGATATCATGTGTTATATTGGAAGGTATGCGGGAAATGAACAGCGCGGTCTGGAGACGCAGGGCAACAGACCTCCTGTGAAGGAGCAGAGCTATGCATAGAAAAGTATCGTTGCGGTCGAAGATCTCTTCCGCGATCATTGGAGTCGTGATCTTTATTGCGCTTTGCGCCATCATCACCGGCGTCGTTTCCATGCGGGACATCTCATCGACGCTGCTCCATTCGAATCAGGAGATGGGCAGGATATCGAGCGAAAAATCTTCGGAGTCGCTGACAGAATTAACCTCGCGGCGGCTGCGGGAGCTGGCTGCCGACAAGGCGGACGCGGTGGACAACATGTTCCTCGACTTCGAGCAGGACGTGTGCGTCGCGGCCTCCGTGTGCACGCAGCTCTATGCCCATCCGGAGGCATACGCAGAGCGCGACGTCCCTGCACCCGATCCGGCCAACGATGGCAAGCTCGCCATTCAGATCCTGTATGCCCCGGATCTCGATCCTTCGGACGAGGCGCTCGCAAAGGAGGCCCGCCTGGTGGGCAACATCCAGGATACGCTCGTCGCCATCAATGCCAACAACGACTATATGGTGTCCAACTATATCGCGACGGAATCCGGCCTGATGGTCCAGGCCGACTACATCTCCGGGAAAAAGTTTGACGAATCCGGAAATGTCCTGCCGATGAACGCCAGGGGACGGCCGTGGTACATCGGTGCGGCGCAGACGGGAGCGCCCTACTTCACGCCTGTCACGCGAGACGTCCACACGCCGAGCATGACCATCATGTGCGGCGTACCGATCTATAAGGACGGTCAGCTGATGGCGGTGTCCGGGGCGGGAATCTACCTCGACAGAGTCGATGCGCTGGTGCAGAGCATCGACATCGGGCAGAGCGGCGACGCGTGCATCATGAACCGGTACGGGCAGATCCTGTTCTCGACGTTTGAAACCGGGAGTCTCGTCGCGCCGAAGAACGAGGCGGATCTGAAAGTCTCCCAGGATACCGGGCTTGCCGTGCTCAGGGCGAAGACGTTCAGCGGCGAGAGCGGCGTTCAGCAGGTGACCATCGACGGCGTGCGGCGCTGTGTCGCCTACGCGCCCATGGAGACTGTGGGCTGGTCCATGTTCATCATACTGCCCCTGGAGGAGGTTGAAGCGCCGACCCGACAGCTTCAGGAGAGCCTCGGCATGATCACAGAGGACGCCATCGGTACAGCGCAGACGCAGATCCGGCACACGCTCATAGTTCTGGCCGCCATGCTGGCTGCGGCGGTATTCATCGCCATTGTGATCTCCATGCTGCTGTCCCGCCACATCGTCCGGCCCATCTCCCGGCTCACGGAAAAGGTGCACGCTGTTGAGGGTGACAACCTCGACTTCGTCTGGGACATGAACACGGGAGACGAGACCCAGCTGCTGGGCGAGTCTTTTCAGTCGCTGCTGCAGCGGATGCAAGCCTATATCGACAATATTCAGACGATCACCGCCGATAAGGAGCGCATCAGCACCGAACTGACGCTGGCGAAGCGCATCCAGGAATCCATGCTGCCCAACATCTTCCCCGCGTTCCCCGATTGCCGCGAATTCGATATATACGCCACCATGCAGCCCGCCAAGGAAGTCGGCGGTGACTTCTATGACTTCTTCCTGATCGACAAAG
Source organism: Clostridia bacterium (assembly GCA_017537105.1). Lineage (GTDB taxonomy): Bacteria > Bacillota > Clostridia > Christensenellales > Aristaeellaceae > UBA2862. The sequence goes on from JAFWBZ010000127.1 coordinate 6,086, forward strand.
ACCACCTGTGCATGGTGATCGCGGACGTGAGTGGAAAGGGCGTCCCCGCCGCACTGTTTATGATGATTTCAAAGATCATGCTGAAGAATTACGCCATGTTTGGAATGTCGGTCGCTGACATCCTCTCCAATGCAAACGAAGTCATCTGTGCCAACAACCGCCAGGAGATGTTCGTAACAGTTTGGATCGGGATTCTGGAGATCAGCACCGGCAAGCTGACCGCCGCAAACGCCGGACACGAGTACCCGTTCATTCAGAAAAACGGTCGCTACGAGATCCTGAAGGATCGTCACGGCTTCGTCATCGGCGGCATGGAAAACATGAAGTATCACGAGTATACGCTGCAGCTCGAGCCCGGCGATGCGATTTTCCTCTATACCGACGGCGTTACCGAGGCAAACGATGTGCATCATGCGCTGTTCGGTCTCGACAGGCTCCGCAGTGCGCTCAACAGCGCTCCGGAGATGTCCTGCCAGGAGGTCATCGCCACCGTGAACGCGGCCATCAATGACTTCGTCCGCGATGCCTCGCAATTCGACGACATCACGATGCTGAGTATGAAATACAACGGGCCGGTATGACTCCGGCACAAGCATACTTCAGGGGGAACGTTTCAGCAGCATGGTCTGTGCCGCTGCAATGAGAGGACGGGTGGTCAAAGGTGGACAAGCGCATATTCCGACGGCTCGTGGCTGCAGGCTTCCTGAAGAATCTGACACTTTCCATCGCCGGCATGGTGGACTGTGCCATCGTGGGTCGTTTCCTTGGCGCTGCCGGGCTCCCTGCCATGAAGCTGGCGCTGCCGGTTTTCTCCGTGCTCTCCCTGTTCAGTTCGATTTTGGGCACCGGCCTGTCCGTTTCCGTTTCCAGGGATCTGACGAGAGGAAACCGGGAACGCGCGGACATCACCTTCCAGAGTGTCTTAACGGTATCCCTGCTGATCTCCGCCGCATGCATGCTGGTGGGCTTTGCATGTCCCTCTGCAATCACGACACTGCTCGCGGGAAATGACTTCGATCCGGCCATCTTCGTCTCTGCCACCGTATATTTGTCACCGATACTGATCTCCGCCCTTCCGATTCTTTTCTATGACGTTCTGGGAACCCTTGCCATGCTGGAAGGAGCGGACAGGTATATACAGTGTGCCTCGTTGGTCCTCCCTGTGGTCAACGTACTCGGAGATCTGATCGCTGTTCGCCTGAATACGGGACTGCGCGGCATTGCGGCTGCCTCGGGCATTGCTTATGCCTGCGCCTGCTGCATCGTGGCAGCCTCCTTCCTCAGAAGGCATTCCATGTTTCGCCTGAAGCCGGGCCGGCCGGATGTTGGGAGCCTGCGCGCGGTCGTTGTGTTCGGCGCGCCCATGGTGGTCAAGGGCCTGTGCGGTATTCTATGGCCGCTCTCGATCAACCGCCTGATGCTTCGATATGGAACGGTCTCCGGCCTCGCCGCGCTGTCTATCCAGGACGCCGTGCACTATCTTCCCGCGTCTCTGTGCTCCGGCATCGCCAGCGCCACGCTGATTATGACCGGGATCTACGCCGGTGAACAGGACGAGGACGGATTGAGAAAGATCACCGCCTCCGTCATCCGCTGGAGCCTGATCGGCGGCCTGTCGATTGCGCTTTGCCTCGGTCTGGCAGCCTTGCCCATACTGCGACTGTTTTCCGAGGACGCGGAGGTCCTGTCTCTCGGCGTCTCCGCGCTGCGGCTCTATCTGTTTGGCGTGCCATTCCTCGTACTCAATCTTGCCGCATCGTCCTATCTGCAGGGGCTGGGGCGGAACAGAGAGTCTGCAATGGTCATCTTTCTCAACCACATCCTGATTTCCATTTCTTCCGCCTTCTTCCTGGCCCGAATGTTCGGCACCAAGGGGATCTTCGCGTCGTACGGAATCTGTGAAGTCATCATGGCTGCAATCCTTATCCTGAACGTCTGGGCGTTTCTTGCCATGCAAGGGCGGCGAACGACGGACGTCTCCAAAAGGCAAAAGACGGAACTGCGAAGAAGCATCCACAGCATCAGGGAGGCAGTGGATGCTTCCATGCAGGTGAACCGATTCTGCCTGGATAACGGCATTTCTCCCAAAGACGCCCACCACATCGCGCTGTGCACGGAAGAGCTTGCCGTGAACAGCCTAGAGCATGGCTTTAACGACAGGAAAAGGCACCATCTGGAACTGCGTTCTGTAATCAGCGAAGGCAAGCTGCTGCTCCGCCTTCGGGACGACGGCCGGCGCTTCGACATCGTCGAGCGCTACAAAATGATCAATCCGGACGATCCGACCAGGAACATCGGCTTGCGCATCGTATTCGCCAACGCCGAAGAGGTGAGCTATTCTTCGGCCCTCAATATGAACCACGTATGCGTCAAATGGAGCGCCAATCCGCATTAGCCGTTGGGGGATCCAGACCGATGCGATCGTCGCGGCATCCACCACAGAACGGTGGCTTGCTCCGCTCAGGCGCAGGGTTCGCAGTTTCGTCTCCTCTGCGCTTTCCCGGTCCGCAGCAACAGCGCGTTGCTTGCGTTTTGGCCGCGGTTGTGCTATGCTGTTTCCGAGGTGAGAGCAATGGAAACCAAGGATGTGATTCTGTCCCTGCGCAACAAGAAGGGGATGTCCCAGGATGCGCTGGCCCAGGCGGTCTTCGTGACGCGCCAGGCGGTGTCCCGCTGGGAGAACGGCGAGACTGTGCCCAACACAGAGACCCTCAAGCTGCTTTCCCGGCTGTTTGACGTGTCCATCAATACGCTGCTCGGCTCGCCCCGGCTGCTGTACTGCCAGTGCTGCGGCATGCGCCTGAAGGACGACCAGATCAGCCGCGAGCCCGACGGCAGCTTCAACGAGGAATATTGCAAGTGGTGCTACGCGGACGGGCAGTTCACCTATCCCACGATGGAGTCGCTGATCGACTACCTGGTGGAGCACTTCTCCGGCGCGGCCTTCCCGCCCGAGCAGGCCCGGGAGAACCTGACCGCGCATCTCAGCCGGTTGAACCACTGGAAGCAGTCGTGAGATGAGGCTGAGACCTGTCACGCAGCTGCAATTTCCCTCCTTCACTCACGGCGCGGACCAAAGGGTCCGCGCCGCTTTGTGCTTTTAAACATATTTCAATTGACTTTTTGTGCCCGTTCGTGTATAGTGGGCATACAGACAATCCCTTGCATCGATCCCCGACCGACGACTTAGGAGGATTGCCATGAAGAGACACACTTGCGCCGCACGAACCTTGGCCGCCCTGCTGGCGGCGCTCGTGCTGCTGGCTGCTGCGCCGTTTGCGACCGCTGCACCCGCCCTGGATCTCAATGTCCTGTCGCTGGAGGAGCTCTACGGCCTCCGCCAGCAGATCGACGCGCAGATCGCCGCCCTGGAGAGCGCCACCGGCGCGGTCCTCTACGAGAGCGGCGGCTATCGGGTGGGCACGGACATCCCTGCCGGAGATTACGCGCTGTATGAGAACAGCGACGCCGTGTTCGCCAGCGCGGTGGTGCGGGCCGGGGATTCCGAGGAGTCCGAGCTGGTCACCTATCACCTGATCAACGGTCAGGCCGTCATCCGGCTGGTCCCGGACACCTGGCTGACGCTTTCGGAGGCCACCGCAGTCCCCATCTCCCAGGCCGAAGCCGTCTCCGACGGCTTTGCCGGCGAGGGCGGCTACCTGGTGGGCGTGACGCTGCCCGCGGGAACGTACACCGCGGTTCCGCTGGAAAAGGCACCGCTGTCCAGCTACAGCGTATACAGCGGCATACTGGGTTCGAGCGCACAGCTGCTCAAGTTTGAGGTGCTGCACGAGGCTACCCCGATCACACTTGCAGAGGGCGAATACATCGAACTGTCCGGCTGCGGACTCGAATCCGCCTTTGGAGGAGAAGAAGGATGAAGCTGCCTGATTACCACGTCAATCCCCACGCGCTCCACGTCAACACCTTGCCCAACCGCGCCTACTACATCCCCTACTCCGACCGCCATGCGGCCATGGGGGAAAACCGGCGGGAGTCCGACCGGTTCCTGTCGCTGAGCGGTCCGTGGCAGTTCAAGTACTACGACAGTGTGATGGAGGTCCCGGAGAACTGCATCGAGTCCGACCTGCCCATGGACACGATTCCCGTGCCCTCCGTATGGCAGATGCACGGCTACGACCGGCACCAATACACCAACTGGCGCTATCCCTTCCCCTACGACCCGCCCTACGTGCCCGCGGGCAACCCCTGCGGGCTGTACAAGCGCCGCTTCCACCTGGAAGAGGACCTGGACGGCTGCCGCCGGACGATCGTGTTCGAGGGCGTGGATTCCTGCTTTTACCTGTGGATCAACCGCCGGTTCGTGGGCTACAGCCAGATTTCCCACTCCACCAGCGAATTCGACGTCACCGATTACGTGTCCCCCGGCGAAAACGAGATCACCGTGCTGGTGCTGAAGTGGTGCGACGGCAGCTACTTCGAGGATCAGGACAAGTTCCGCATGTCCGGCATCTTCCGGGACGTCTACCTGCTGCGGCGCGACAGGCGCTGCCTGTGGGATTACTTCATCCACACCTCCCTGTCCGAAGACCGCCGCTCCGCGGTCATCCGCGTGGAACTCGAGTACATGGGCAGCGATCCCGCCGCCAGCCACCACACCCACTACTACCTCTACGACGCCGGCGGCGATCGGATCACCGATGGCCGCGCCTACGGGGACAGCTTTGAGATCGCGCTGGACAACGTGACGCTGTGGAACGCCGAGAATCCCTACCTGTATACGTTGGTGCTGCGCTACAACGGCGAGGCCATGGCCGAGCCGGTGGGCCTGCGGGAGATCCGCGTGGAGGACGGCGTGGTGCGCATCAACGGGCAGGCCGTGAAGTTCCGGGGCGTCAACCGCCATGACAGCGACCCCGTGCTGGGCTGCGCCGTGGGCGAGGAGGAGATGCTCCGGGACCTGGTGCTGATGAAGCACCACAATATCAACGCCATCCGCACCAGCCACTACCCCAACTCCCCGCTGTTCCCCCGCATGTGTGATCGCTACGGCTTCTACCTGGTGGCCGAGGCGGACCTGGAGTGTCACGGCGTGGTGTACCAGGACGGCACCTACGAGGAAAAGCACTACAACCTGCTGGCCCAGGACCCCGAATACGCCGAGGCCATGCTGGACCGCGTGCAGCACTCGGTCATCCGCGACAAGAACCGGCCCAGCATCGTCATCTGGTCGATGGGCAATGAGTCCGGCATGGGCCGCAACTTCCACGAAGCCCTGCGCTGGACCAAGGAGTACGATCCCTCCCGCCTGACCCACTACGAGCGCGCCTCCTTCCCGCCGGAGGGAGAGTACATCAACCAGGCGCACCTGGACCTCTACAGCCGGATGTATCCGTCCATCGAGGAGATCGACCGCTACTTTGAGGAGAACAGCGTCGGCAAGCCCTATATGCTCTGCGAGTACGCTCACGCCATGGGCAACGGCCCCGGAGATGTGGAAAACTACTTCCGCTGCTTCGAACGCCATCCGGGCCACTGCGGCGGCTTTGTGTGGGAGTGGTGCGACCACGCCATCGACATGGGCGCCACCCCGGACGGCCGCAGGCGCTACTTCTATGGCGGCGACTTCGGCGAATACCCCCACGACGGCAACTTCTGCATCGACGGTCTGGTCTATCCGGACCGCCATCCCCACACGGGCCTCAAGGAGCTGAAGAACGTCAACCGCCCGGCGCGCATCGCCGAGGTGGACCTGTCCGCCGGCGTGTTCCGCGTGCAGAACTATCTGGATTTCACTGTGCTCAACGACTACGTGACCATCGAGTACGCCGTGCGCGCCGAGGGCCGTGAGCTGTTCCGCGCCACCGTGCCGGAGGAGCTGCTGGCCATACCGCCCCACGAGCGCCGGGACATCCGGCTGGAGATGCCGGAGCGCCTGCCGCGGCTCTTCGCGGTGTACTTCGAGCAGCGGCAGAAGTACGACCGGCCGCTCACCCCCGCCGGCCACGTGCTGGGCCGGGAGCAGCTGGGCCGCCAGAAGTACCCGATGCCGGAGCGCCCCGAGGGCGTGCTGGCCATGGACGTGCGCGAGGACGAGCGCAGCATCGTACTGCGCGGCGAGAACTTCCGCTATGCCTTCGACAAGCGCACCGCCTGCTTTGAGATCATCAACTACGACCAGCTGAACATGGTCAAGCAGCCGATGGAGTTCAACATCTGGCGCGCGCCCACGGACAACGACCGCTACATCGCGGAGCAGTGGCGCCAGTACGGCTACGACCGCGCCTCCACCCGGGTATACGACGTGATGCTGGAGTCCGGGGACGTCTCCACGATCACCGCCCGCTTCTCCCTCGTCGCGCCCGGTCTGCCCCGCATCGCCACCGGCACGGCCCAGTGGCGCGTGCACATGAATGGCACCATCGATGCGAAGATCGACGTCAAGTGCCGGGAGGACGCCCCGCCCCTGCCCCGCTTCGGCCTGCGCATGCTGCTGGCCCGCGCCATGACCAACGTGCGCTACTTCGGCTACGGCCCCTACGAGAGCTACGTGGACAAGCATCGGGCCTGCGTCAAGCACCTGTACGAATCCACGGTGCGGGAGCAGCACGAGGACTATATCCGGCCTCAGGAGAACGGCAGCCACTGGAACTGCGACTACGTCAGCCTCACCGGGCCCATGGGCGGCTTTGAGGTGTACGGCGACGAGTTCAGCTTCAGCGCGTCTCCCTATACCCAGGAGGAGCTGGAGCGGAAGGCCCACAACTTCGAATTGATGCCCGCGCAGGCCACCGTGTTCTGCCTGGACTACCGCCAGAACGGCCTCGGCTCCAACAGCTGCGGCCCCGCGCTGAACCCGCGCTACGCCATGCCGGATCAGTTCAGCTTCTCGTTCACCATACTTCCCGTGACCCGCGACGAGCCCTGACCGGGTCCCATGACCGCGCCGCCCGCGAAACCTTCGCGGGCGGCGCACTGTCTATTGCTATAGCTTCAGCACCAGCGGCTGGCCGGGACTCGCCCCGGCGGCCTGTTCAGCGGGAATGGCGTAGCGGCGTCCCAGCGACCAGGCGTCCTCCCCCGCCTCCGGCCAGACGATCACCACGCCAGGCCTGCGCCGGACGGGCTCGCCCTCCCGGATGTCGGTGACGATTTCCACGGTCTGCCGCTGGCGGGTTTCGCAGCGCACGTTCAGTTGTGCCTTCACGTCCAGGCGATCCCCCAGCAGCGCACTGGCCTCGGCGGAGAGGGTCTGCACGGAGACGGTGGAATCGTCGTTCAGGCCGATGGGCACATCCACGGCGAAGGGCAGCTCCGACGACGCGGAGGTCGGCTGTCCCCCGCCCGCGGGTGCGTACAACACCTCCACCTCCAGCACACCCTCGACGCGGCCTGCGCCGCTTCCGTCGCCGTGCCACTGGCTCACCACGGGCCGCGCCTGCACGGCGATGACCGCGCCCACCCGCGGCGCGCCGTCCTCCACGGGCACTGCCCCGCGGGCCGTCTCCATCAGCTGCGCGCGATCCACCGAGGCGCACAGGCGGACCGGCTGCCGCTGGATCTCCAGCGCGCTGCCCCGGGTGGCGTATGCGTCCACCAACGCCCCCGGTGCGTCCACCGTGCTGGCCAGCACCCGCGCCCGCAGCTCCGCCTCGCAGGAAAGCTGTGCCGTGACGCCGTCGGCAGCCATGCTGATCTGCGTGCGCAGGCCCCGAACGTCCAGCTCCGCCGCCACGTTCGCAGACAGCCATTCCGGCAGCTCCACCAGCTGATCCAGCGCCATGGGCACGCGCACCACGGCCGCGGGCACCGGGGCCGCGCCGCTGGACAGCAGCGATTCCACCAGCACGCGCCCCTTCACCCGCACGCCGCCCAGATCCGGCGCCACCTCATCCACCTCAGCCACCGCCCAGTCCATCAGCGTCGCGCGGGCATCCAGCTCCGCGGGCAGCACCACGGTCTCCCGCAGCAGCGCCGTCTTGCTGGCCTCGGCCGCCAGCTTGACTGAGCTCAGCTGGCGGAACGCGGTCTCCAGGCCCTCCCGCTCCGAGACCGACCGAATGCAGGATACCTGCCGCAGCTGCAGCACCTGGGCCCGCAGCCCGCAGATCACCAGGAAGATCATATGCCCATTCTCGTAGCACGCCTCCACGTGTTCCACCGCGCCGTGTACCCGGGAGAACATGCCCGGCTCCGCCCCGGGGATCTCCAGCGCGTGGTCCAACCGGGCCTTCGCCGCCAGCGCCCGCAGCGTGCTCTCGCCCCCCTGCCGATACACCGCCTGGCAGGACACCGTGCCCTCCAGCACCAGGCGGTCCGCCTGCAGGTCCACGGCGTCGATGAACAGGCTCGCGTCCGCCATCAGCGGCTCGATGGCCTCCCTCCCCGCTCCGGGCACCAGCGCCTCCGCCCGCAGCAGCACCTGCGCGCTTTCCGCGCCAATCAGGTCCTCCGCCTCGAATTCCTGTCGCGTCCATTCCAAAGCCATGCAAAAACCTCCCGCTGGCCAAAGCCGTTTGTCAACAGCTTATGCCCTCGGGAGGCCTCTCTATGACGCGCCCCGGGAAGAGAATCCCGTGCGCCAGGTTTTCGTCCCGGTCACGCGGAGAAGTCCACGACGCCCTCCAGCGCGCGCACCAGCGCCTCGAGTCCCGCCTGATCCTCGGCGGTAAAGCGCCCGATCCGCGGACTGTCCAGGTCCAACACGGCGGCGACCCCGCCGTTCGCGTGGATTGGAACGACGATCTCGGAGCTCGACGCGGCGTCGCAGGCGATGTGCCCGGGGAAGGCGTGGACTTCCTCCACGCGGACGGTGCGATCCTCCGCCATGGCCGTCCCGCACACGCCCCGGCCCGGCGCAATGTGAATGCAGGCGATCCTGCCCTGGAACGGTCCCAGCACCAGCTGTCCGCCCCGAACGAGGTAAAAGCCCGCCCAGTTCAGGCCCTCCATGGACTCATAGAGCAGCGCCGACACGTTGGCCAGCAGCGCCACGTGCCAAGGCTCCTCCTCCGCCAGCGCCAGAGCGCGGCGCGTCAGCATCGCATAGTCCATGACGCACAGAGCCTCCTTTCCATTTTCCGGCAGGATTATCCCTGCCGTCCCGCCAGATCCATGCTCAATCGAGGGTATACCAGTCGATGACGTGCACGCACTTGATGCCGTGCGCTTCGGCGTATCGAGCCCCCGCACTGCCGGGCACCGCCTCGATGAGCATATCCCACCGGCAGCCCGAGAAGGCGTCCTCCGCGATCTCCGTCACGCCCTTGGGGATGCGCACTGCAAGCAGATTCGGACAGTCTGCAAAGGCGCGGCTGCCGATGGAGGCGCGGCTGCCATCCGCGATGACGATCCGCCCCGCGGCAACCCCTGCGAGCGCCTCGCCCTCGATGCGAGCGAGGTCCTCCGGCAGGTTCAGGACCTCGGATTCCGGATGCACATAGAAGGTAGTGGTGGACTTGCCGAGATACTTGCCGCCGCCATAGGCGGAGAGCGTCAGCTTGTAGCGGCACCTGCCCCCGTAATCGTCGTAGCTGCCCGGATTGAACCAGTAATCCGAGGGGTAGGGATAGCTGTCATTCAGAATCCATCCCGCCTCGCTGGCCTCCAGGCGCATCAGATAGTACTCCGCGCCCTCCGGGCCGTTCGCCTGGATGTGCAGGTTGGAGTCCGGATACAGCAGGCCCTCGATGCTGATATCGAACTCGCCCGCCATCGAGATGTCCGTCACCTTCAGCGGCGCCGAGAACGTGAAGCCTGCGATGGTGGTGGACACCTGGACGGTCCCCTCGGCCACCGCCGTCAGCACGCCGTCTTCGATGCGCAGTATGCTCTCATCTCCGGAGACGTACTCCGCACCGTGCAGGATTCCCTCGGTAGAGTTCTGGTTGTACTTGCTCTTGACCAGCACCGGGAATTCCTCGACGGCGATCGACTGCCCCGGGTGCAGCGACCTGTCCTCGTCCTGGATGAATGTGATCGCGCAGATGTCCTCGTCCAGGATCTCGTAGGAAACGGGCAGGCTCAGGGGCTCCACATCGTCATCATCACTGTCATCATAATAGCTGAATTCCTGCACCCAGAAGTTGTATTCCTCCGTGGAATAATAGCCGATGCCCACGGCGGCAAAATCTTCCTTAAGCATGTTGCGGCGGTGGCCCTGTCCCGCGTACGGCTCATCCTCCTCGGCCCACATCGTAAACACCACTGAAGCGCTGCCGACCGAATTCATACCGTAGGCGATGTTCTCCCCGTAGGAGACCGCACCGCTCGGCACAAAGCTGTACCCCAAGCCATAGCTGTGATTGGGCCGCACGTGGTCGTACAGCATCGCCAACTCCGCGGCGCGCTGCATCGCCACCTGCTCCAGCGCACAGCTGTAGCGCAGCGGTGCCAGGCCCTCGGCGTAGACTTTCTCGGTGTCGCTGTCATTCCAGTACCACGCATCCTCACCTGTTCGCAGGGCGTTGATGTCGTCGATCATGCTGCGGGCTTCCTCGATGTGAAACTCGCCGCCCGTCACCGTAAAAATCCGTGTCCCGTCGGCCCGCGCCGCCCGGGGACAGAGCGCCAGCGCGGCCAGCAGGACGCACAGCGCGGCCATGCACATCCAAAGCTGTCTGAACGTCTTCATGCTCTCAGGTCTGCCCCTTTCATGCGTCCCGGCGCACCGCGTCCTTCACGTACTCCAGCATGGCGTCCTTCTCCACGCAGTCCGCAAAGCGCACGGGCAGACCCCGCAGCCTGGCCAGCCGCTCGGGCACCGGCACGCCGGTTGCGGCGTGCAGCCGGTCCATGGCGTCGAAGCCGTCCGCAGGATCCTCGTCGGAAATGGCGGACAGCACGTCGCGGCAGAACTTGTAGGGCGATGCGGTGGACAGAACCACGTTCACGCAGCCGTTGTCCTCCCGGGCCTTGAAGTCCTCCATCACGGCCCAGCCCACGGCGGTGTGGGGATCCATCAGGTATTCGTACTCGCGCCAGACGCGGCCGATGGCCTCCAGCGCGCGGGCGTCGTCTGCGCAGCCCGCGGCGAAGTGCTCGCGCATGATGTCCATCAGCGATTCCGGCGCGGTGTAGACGCCCCGGCTTCGCAGGTCGTCCATCAGCCCGGCCACCAGGTCGAAGTCCCCGCCCGAGGCCAGGAACAGGTAGCGCTCCAGATTGGAGGACACCAGGATGTCCATGGAGGGCGAGCTGGTCTTGTAGAATTCGCGGCGCCGGTCGTAGACGCCGGTGCGGATGAAGTCGGTGAGCACGTTGTTGGCGTTGGAGGCGCACACCAGCTTCGCCACCGGCAAGCCCATGCGCCGCGCGAATTCGCCGGCCAGGATGTCGCCGAAGTTGCCCGTAGGCACCACGAAGTTCACCTCGTCCCCCAACGTGATCTCCCCGCGCAGCACCAGGTCACAGTAGGCCTTGAAGTAGTAGGCCACCTGGGGCGCCAGCCGCCCGATGTTGATGGAGTTGGCGCTGGAGAGCCGCGCGCCGGACTTTGCCGCCCAGCCGCTTCGCCCGTCGTCGGCGAAGATGTCCTTCACGCCGGTCTGGGCGTCGTCGAAGTTGCCGCGCACCGCGCACACCCGCACGTTGCCGCCCTCCTGGGTGACCATCTGTGCCTTCTGCACGTCGCTGACGCCGCCATCGGGATAGAACACCACGATCCGCGTGCCCGCGACGTCGTGGAAGCCCTCCAACGCGGCCTTGCCGGTGTCGCCGCTGGTGGCGGTCAGGATCGCGATCTCCTCCGACACACCCAGCTTTTCGCGGCTCGCCACAATCAGCCTTGGCAGCACGGACAGCGCCACATCCTTGAACGCGGAGGTCGGGCCCCGGAAAAGCTCCAGCACAAAGTCGTCCCCCACCTTCTCCACGGGCGTGAGATCCTCCGTCTCAAACTTGCCATCGTAGGCGGCCTCGATCAGCGCGCGCATCTCCTCCGGCGCGAAGTCGTCCAGGATCTTCCCGATCACGAGGGTAGAGATCTCCACGGCGTTCCTGCCCAGCAGGTCGCCCAGGTCGACCTGCATCGAATCGAAGTCCAGCGGCGTGTACAGGCCCCCGTCCGGCGCGATGCCCTTCAGCACGGCCTCCATCGACGCGGCCTGGTGTTCCCGGGATCTGGTGGAATAGAATTTCATAGCGCATCCCTCTGAATCGCAGTTTTTCTCTATTATATACGAAAGCGCCGCCCGCCGTCAATCCATGGGCGTGCCCATCGACGAAATTCGCTGGCAGACCGGCTCGACTCCCTTCTCCTTTTCTTTCCTCGGGACCGCTACGTTAAAAGGCTGCAAATCCTCCCCGCCTTCTTTGACAAACGGACGCGGTTGTGCTATAGTGTTTCCTGTACAAAAACACATGTTTTTGCATGAAAGACACAAAGGGGCGTTTTTCGCATGACGATCGGACTTCTCGGGCTGGGCACCATCGGCTCCGGCATCTACGAGCACCTGCTGAAGCGGGGCGACATCCGGGTCAAGCGGATCCTGGAGCTCAAGCGGCACCCGGGTCTGGAGCACCTGGAAACCAGCGACTTCGGCGTGATCCTGAACGATCCTGAAATCGACACCGTGGTGGAGCTGATCGGCGGCCTGGAGCCCGCCCACACCTTCACCGTGCAGGCGCTGCAGGCGGGCAAAAACGTGGTGACTGCCAACAAGCTGATGCTCTCGCACCACATGGAGGAGCTTTTGACTCTGGCCCGGGAGATGGGTGTGCAGTATCGCTACGATGCCGCCGTGGGCGGCAGCATCCCCTTCCTGTACAACCTGATGCGCCACCGCATCGCGGACGTGCTGACGGCGCTGTCTGGCATCGTCAACGGCACCACGAACCTGATCCTGGACGTCATGCAGACCGAGGACCGCGACTTCGACGCAGTGCTGCGGCAGGCGCAGGCCGAGGGCTACGCGGAGGCGAATCCCGCCGCGGACATCGACGGCATCGACGCCCAGTGCAAGCTTGCCATCGCCAGCTCTGTGGCCTACGGAATGTTCGTGCGCCCGGAGGACGTGGACACCGAGGGCATCCGTCACATCACCGGCGAGGACATCATATACTTCCAGAAGCTGGGCCGCGTCTGCCGCCTGATCGCCCAGAGCCAGGTGGTGGGCAGCGGCGTCGTCACCGCCTGCGTGGAGCCCACGCTGGTGGACGCCGGCTCCACCGAGGCCGCCGTGCACAGGAACAACAACACGCTCTCCGTCACCGGCGAATACTTCGGCGTGCACACCTTCCAGGGCCAGGGCGCAGGCAAGGACCCCACCGCCTTCGCCGTGGAGCTGGGGCTGCGGGACATCCTGGATGGCGTATCGCCGCGCATGAATCCCATTCCCGAGGGCCGCGCCCGGGTGGACAACGCCAAGGCGGGGCGCCGCTACTACCTCCGCACCGCCGCGCAGCCCGGGGTGGCCGTGGAGGCGCTGGGCGCCTGCGCCGGCGGCACGGCCTATGTCACCTCACCGCTGTCCGTTCGGGAGATGCACGATCTGGCCAAGCGCCTCCGCGCGCAGGATGAAAGCCTGTTCTTCGCGGGCATTGCGGACTGAGCGGGGCTCGAACCTCCAATGAACCAACCCCAACGATCAAGGAAAGCAGGGATAACCTCATGAAGAAAGTCAATGTCGCCGTGCTCGGCGCCACGGGCGCCGTGGGTCGTGAAATGCTGAAGGTGCTCGAGGAGCGCCACTTCCCCATCAACCAGCTGAAGGCGCTGGCCAGCAGCCGCAGCGCCGGAAAGCAGCTGCCCTTCGCCGGCGGCACCGTCACCGTCGAGGAGGCCACCGACGCCAGCTTCGAGGGCATGGACATCGTGCTGGGCGCGGCCAGCAACGAGATGGCGAAGAAGTTCGCCCCGGCCATCGTAAAGGCCGGCGCAGTGTTTGTGGACAACTCCAGCGCCTTCCGCATGCAGGACGACGTGCCGCTGATCGTACCGGAGATCAACCCGGAGGACGCCAAGTGCCACCACGGCATCATCTCCAATCCGAACTGCTCCACCATCATCACGATGGTGGCCGTGGCCGGGCTGAACAGGCTCTCCCCGATCCGCTCCATGGTGGCCTCCACCTACCAGGCCGTATCCGGCGCGGGTGCCGAGGGCTTGAAAGAGCTGGAGTCGCAGGCCAAGGCCTACGTCGCGGGCGAGCCGATGGAGGTCAAGGTGTTCCAGCACCAGATCGCCTTCAACCTGATTCCCCAGATCGGCACGGACACCGGCAACGGCTACACCACCGAGGAGATGAAGATGCAGAACGAGGGTCGGAAGATCATGCATCTGCCGGAGCTGAAGGTCAGCTGCACCTGCGTGCGCGTGCCGGTGATGCGCAGCCACTCCATCTCCGTCACGCTGCGCACCGAGCGCAAGATCTCCGTGGAGGAGGCTCGCGCGGCCATCGCCGCGGCCCCCGGCTGCCGCCTGGTGGACGACCTTGCGAACCGGTCCTACCCCATGCCGCTGGACACCAGCGACCAGGACATCGTGTTCGTGGGCCGCATCCGCGACGACCTCACCTCCGAAGACGGCATCTCCCTCTGGTGCTGCGGCGACCAGGTCCGCAAGGGCGCGGCCACCAACGCCATCCAGATCGCGGAGCTTCTGCTGAAGGACGAGTGATTCCGCTTCGAACCCTTTGCCGCCGGGCGCACTGTGCGTCCGGCGGCTTTGCTTTTCCCGGATGCCTGCGTCCCCCCTTTTCACCGTCCCGATCCCGTGCTATAATAGAAGTAATCACGAGCGGATACGCTTCACGAAAGGTGGTTTTTCCATGCGTAAATGGAACCGCATACAGTACCAGCCCAACCTTCCCCTGGGCGCGGACGGCCAAAGGGTCACCGCGAGCCCGGAGCACATCGCCCTGAGCCGCGAGGCGGCCAAGGAGGGCATGGTGCTGCTGAAGAACGAAAACGGCGCGCTGCCCCTGGCACGCGGCGCACGGATCGCTCTGTTCGGCAAGGGCACCTGCGACTACGTGAAGGGCGGCGGCGGCAGCGGCGATGTCACCGTGCCGTATGTGCGGAACCTGGCGGACGGCTTCGCCCGCTATCCCGACCGGGTGCGCGTGTTCGAAGAGACCACGGCCTTCTACCGGGCCTATGTGGCCGCGCAGTACGCCGAGGGCCGCGAGCCCGGCATGCTGCCGGAACCGGAGCTGCCCGACGCGCTGGTGCGCCGCGCCGCGGCCTTCGCGGACACGGCGGTGATCTCCATCAGCCGCTTCTCCAGCGAGGGCTGGGACCGCAAGGGCGCCTTTGAGATGGAGGAACTCCACACCGACTTCTTCAGCGGCGTCGCCGACAAGGTCAACGCGCTGTTCCCCAAGGGGGATTTCCTGCTGACCGATGCCGAGGCGGCCATGGTGCAAAAGGTCTGCGGCGCGTTCGACCGCGTCGTGGTGGTGCTGAACGTTGGCAGTGTGTGCGACGTCGAGTGGTTCCGGGAAAACCCCGCCATCGATGCGGCGCTGCTGGGCTGGCAGGCGGGCCTGGAGGGCGGGCTCGCCGAGGCGGAGCTGCTGCTGGGCATCGGCAATCCCAGCGGCCGACTGGCCGACACCTTCGCCCGCACGCTGGAGGACTATCCCTCCTCCGCCACGTTCTACGAGTCCAACGACCACGTGGACTACACCGAGGACATCTACGTGGGCTACCGCTACTTTGAAACGCTGCCCGGCACCCGTGCGCGGGTGAGCTATCCCTTCGGCTACGGCCTCTCCTACACCACCTTCGAACTGGCCTCCACGGTGGTGCGCCCGGCGGGCGACGACATCGAGGTGCGCACCGCCGTCACCAACACTGGAAACGCGGCCGGGCGGCAGGTGATTCAGGTGTACTTCTCCGCGCCCCAGGGCAGGCTGGGCAAGCCCGCCCGCCAGCTGGCGGCCTACCAAAAGACGCGGCTGCTGCAGCCCGGCGAAACCCAGCGCATCGTGCTCCGCTTCCCCGTGGACAGCATGGCCTCCTACGACGACACCGGCGCGGTGCAGGCCTCCGCCTGGGTGCTGGAGGCGGGCGACTACCGCTTCTTCGTGGGTACGGACGTGCGCGCCGCCGCCGAGAGCGCCTGGTCCTGCCACCTGTCCGAGGACCGCGTGGTGCGACAGCTGGAGCGGCGGCTCGCCCCGACGCGGCTGGCAAAGCGTCTGCGCGCAGACGGCAGCTGGGAGGCGCTGCCGCAGGTCGACGCCGAACCGGAGGCCCCGGC
>JAFWBZ010000128.1 GCA_017537105.1 Clostridia bacterium
ATAGCATCCTGATTTTCCAACTGGACGACCGCATCCAGCGGTGGATTGAAGCAGTTGCCCTCCTCATTGGAATAGCCCAACAGAATATAACCATATTGCAGGGCAATACTCCTCAACTCCCGAACAGATCAGCATCCCACCATTTCAAGCTTTTCGGCGCTCTTCAGATACAGCTCATTGCCCTTATTGGACAATATCTCCTGGAATACCTCGATCAGTTCCGGGCTTTCCGCGAGCTGCGCAAGGAACAGGGACGACATGCTGGAGGTTACCACGAAATCAGTACGATCATCGCTCATGGTTCTCTCGATAAATGCCAACCGGAACACCGTCATCCAGATTCAACAACAATTCTTGGAACGTCAAACCCGTCGCTTTCGGAATAGAAATCAGATACAATTCAGAACCCTCAAAATTGAAAACCTCTTTGAAAGTCTCAGACAATCCTGTCTGCGTACAGGAATGTGCAATCATCTTCGCAAGCGCATCATAAGTGCGAAGCGTTGTAATGTTCAGTTTTTGAGCAAGCGACGGAGGAAAGCTGTAATGATTCCGCGAGATAATCGCATTTACCGTAGCATTGACATGACCCTTACCTTGAAGAAGCGCCGAAACGGCGAGGACCACTTTTATCGTCCGAAAGTCCTCCATCGGGTTGATAATCACGGTTTTACAGGTTTCAATCGAGCATTTTTCCAGTGACGCAAGATCACAAATCATAACGCAAACTCCTCCTAAAATCAAGAGTATTGCAACGCTTTTATTGCAATACTACGGTGTGGAGGGTGGGCCATGCAGAAAATCCGCCAGGACAGAAGTGGAAACATCGGGCAGAACATTCGCAGGGTGCGGCTGGCGGCGGGCATGACGCAGGACGAGGTGGCCGCAAAGCTGCAGCTGATGGGCTGTGACCCGTCCCGCAGCGTCTACTCGCAAATGGAGTGCGGCACCTACAACATCCGCGTGCGGGAGTTGGCCGCGCTGACCATCATCTTCCATACGGACTACAACGCGCTGTTTGAAGGCATCGCCACCGAAATCGAATAGGAAGCGCCCGGATAGGACGCCACCGGCCACCCCATGTCGCAGGGGTGGCCGCTGGTCTGTCTGCGGGAAGTGGCGGGGGGAATCCGGCGCTTTGGCCCGGCAATGGGACAACCGCCTTCTCTCCATCGGGATGCGTACGGCAGCCCCGCTTTGCGCCTCCGGCGGATGGCCATCCCCTGGGCGGGTGCGGTTTCTGCTGCGGTATGGTGGATTTCAAAACAATTCTCCGGTATAATGGAACGTGAAAACGGGTGTTGCGGAGGATGTGCGGTATCATGATCAGGACAATTCTGTGGGACGTGGATGGCACGTTGCTGGACTTTCACGCGGCGGAGCGCGCGGCGATCCGAACGCTGTTCACGGCGTTCGGCCTGGGCGTGTGCACGGACGCGATGCTCGCCCGGTATTCCGAGATCAACGTTGGCTTCTGGCAGCGGCTCGAGCGGGACGAGCTCTCCCGGGCGCAGGTGCTGACCGGGCGGTTCGAGCAGTTTTTCCGCGAGATCGGCGTCGATCCGCAGATCGTGCCGGCGTTCAACGCGCAATATCAACAGGCGCTCGGGGACACCATCGTCTACCGCGACGACAGCCTGAATGTCGTCAAAGCCCTGCGGGGAAGGGTGCAGCAGTACGTCGTGTCCAACGGGACGATCGCCGCGCAGACGAAGAAGCTGGAGCGGTCGAAGCTCGGCGCGCTGATGGACGGCGTCTTCCTCTCCGAGCGGCTGGGGGTGGAGAAGCCCAACGCCAGCTTCTTTGAAAAGGTGTTCTCGGGGATCCGCGCCAACGATCTCTCGACGATCATGATCGTCGGGGATTCTCTGACCAGCGACATCCAGGGCGGCATGAACGCGGGAATCAGGACCTGCTGGTACAACCCCGGGAAGGCGCCCGTTCCCGATGGGTACCGGGTCGATTACAGCCTTTCCGACCTGCGCGCGTTGCCGGATCTGCTGGACGCGGAAGGCGCGGGCGGGCGCAGAGACGTAGCTGAACAATGGGCGACCTGCCCGCGCTGAGGGATTATAATGAACGGCGCCTGTACGACGGGACCTTTGTCTCCTGGATCGCGCTGGACGGGGAGGCGATCATCGGAACCAGCGGCATGTCCTTCGTGGAAAAGCGCCGTATTTCGGCTGCCCCAACGGAAGGATCGGCCTGCTGCCGGGCATGTACACCGACCCGGCCTACAAAAGGCGGAGCATCGCGAGGGAGTTGCTCCGCCGCGTCGCGGTCGAGGCGAAGTTGCATGGCTGCGGAACGGTACAGATCACAGCGTCCGATATGGGTGTGCTGCTGTATACAGATATCGGATTCGTGAAGAACGGGAACTTCATGCAGCTTGTGCTTTGAGCGCGATGTGGCGAGAAAAAATTGCCCTGGCTACATTTCAATGGAGGAAAATGTCCATTGCGTGTCGAATAGTTTATCTTTAAGTTAATACCCATGCCCAACCTTTTCCCTTCTACCCCCGAAAGCAATGTCGTCAACTTAGCGATCATCGCCGCAGTGGACGGGCGCTGAGGGCAGCGCCCCTACGCCTGAATGCGGAACAACATGCAGGCGCGATGCCCTCATCGCCTGAATGCGGAACAACATGTAGGGGCGATGCCCGCATCGCCCGAACGGAACAACCGTAAATGGATGACATTCCCCCCGAAAGGAGCCGTTCCCCATGAAGAAAATGCTGTTTCTGGTCTGCCTGATCCTGGTACTGGCCGCCGCCGCGCTGGCCGAAAGCACCCTCCTGAGCATCCCCGCAGATGTCACCGTCATCGAGGAGGAGGCCTTCATGAACGACAGTTCGATCGTCAGCGTAGCGCTGCCCGACGGCATTGTCACGATCGGCGCGCGGGCGTTCGCCGGCTGCACAGGCCTGACCTCGATCGACATCCCCTCCGGCGTGACCGCCATCGGCGAGAACGCCTTTGCCGATTGCCCGAACTTGACCGTGACCGTGGAGGAGGACTCCTACGCCGAAGCATACTGCATCGACAACGGCCTGAACTATACGGTCGCCGGGATGCAGGCGGAGCCGGAGGAGAGTTTCACCTATACGAATCTCGGCAACGACACCGTCCAGATCGACAATTATATCGGCTCCTCCGAGAATGTGGTCGTCCCCGCCACGCTGGGCGGCATGCCCGTCGCCACCATCGGTGAAAGGGCTTTTGCCCAGAAGGCGCAGCTGATCAGCGTCACCCTCCCGAATGGCGTGACCTCCATCGGCAACCTCGCATTCGCCGGATCCCACGCGCTGACGCGCGTGAAACTCCCGCGGAGCGTGACCACAATAGGCACGAATGCGTTTCTGTTCTGCAGCAGTCTGACCGGCATCGACATTCCGGAAGGCGTCACCAGCATCGGCAACTATGCATTCAACCAGTGCGAAAATCTGGCCAGCGTCTCCCTCCCAACCACGCTGGAGACCATCGGCGAATATGCATTTTACTGCTGCAATTCCCTGACGGAAATTGAAATCCCGGCGAGCGTAGCCGACCTTCAGGCATACGCCTTCAATGGCTGCGAGGGCCTGGTCAGCGTCACGATCCAGAACGGCGTGACTTCCATCGGCGAAAGCGCGTTCTCCGAATGCCCCGCCCTGACGCACGTCAGCATCCCCGGGAGCGTGACCTCAATTGGAAGCGGTGCGTTTTCCTACTGCACGGCGCTGACCGGCGTCGAACTCGGTGAGGGGCTGACCGTCCTCGGAGAGTGGATGTTCCAGGATTGCTCCAGTCTGAGCAGCATCGCCATCCCAGAGGGCGTCACCAGCATTGGCGACAATGCCTTCATCCGATGCAAAAGTCTGGCCAGCGTCTCCTTCCCAACCACGCTGGAGACCATCGGCGGGTTTTCCTTCCAGGAATGTGACGCCCTGACGGCGATCGAGATCCCGGAGGGCGTCACCACCATCCAGCGGTACGCCTTCAGCTTCTGCCACAACCTGGCGGCGGTCAGTGTTCCTGCCAGCGTAATCTCCATTGGCGAAGCTGCGATTGACGACTCTTGCAGCAGCCTGGTCGTCACCGTGCAGGCCGGCTCCACCGCCATGCAGTACTGCTTGAACAACAATCTGAATTGCGAGATCATCGGAACGTACAGCGATCCGGAGGAGGATTTCACCTTTGAGGTATTGGACGACGGCACCGTCTGCATTACCGGCTACACCGGCTCGTCCAAGAATGTATTCATCCCCGCCGAAATGGGCGGCGCGCCGGTCAGCGCCATTGGCGAAAGCGCTTTCCGTTATAGCAGCCGTTTGAACCGCGTCTTTGTCCCGGAGGGCGTGACCTCCATCGGCGAGACCGCATTCTACGACTGCGGCAATCTGCGCCAAGTTAGCCTGCCGGACAGCCTCCAGCGCATCGACCGCAGCGCATTCTCCTGGAGCACAGAACTCGAGGAACTCTCCCTTTCCGCCAACATCACCGAGATCGGCGATGATGCCTTCTATGGGTGTTATAGTCTGACGCTCACCGTGATCACCGGCTCCTATGCCGAGGCGTACTGCATCGAGCACGAACTGGATTACATCTCCGTAAAGCCGCTTGAACCGGAGGAAAGCTTCACCGTCAACGCGCTGGGCGACGGCACGGTCCGGATCACCGGCTACGGCGGCACGTCCACCGACCTGGTGATTCCGCCCACCATCGGCGGCATGGCCGTGTCCGAGATCGGCAGCGAGGCGTTCGCCAACGCGGCCATCACCTGCCTCACGCTGCCGTCCAGCGTCCGGGTCATCGATGCATATGCCTTCAGTGGCACGGCTCTGGCCGACATCGCGTTCGAGCAGGGGCTGGTCGAGATCGGGCGCTACGCGTTCTACAACTGCCCCGGCCTGACCGGGTTGATCCTGCCGGACACCCTGACCACCATCAGCGAGCATGCCTTCGCCGCCTGTGGCCAACTCGCCTCGGTCAGCATCCCGGCCAGCGTAACGGCCATCGGCGCGGACGCCTTCGCCGGCGGTGCGGATGGTTTCATCGCCACCGTGATCGAGGGCTCCTATGCCGAGCAGTACTGCAGCGAAAACAACCTGAACTATCAGTTGTACGTCAAACCGGCCTGGGCCGACTTCGACGTCTGGAAGTCTCCCGGCGGGGTCTACATGATCACCTGGTACCGGGGCTCCGATGCCGACATCGTCATCCCTGCCGAATGTGACGGCCATCCGATCTGGGGCATCTGCGGCGGCGCCTTCGTAGATCTCGATTTCCTCCAAAGCGTCGTCATTTCCGACGGCATCGAATACATACCCAGCGGCGCGTTCAGTAACTGCCCGAACCTGACCTCGGTCACCCTTCCGCCCAGCATGAACGACATCGACGTGGACGCCTTCGAGAGCTGCCCGAACGTGGTGTTCACCGTCACCGCGGGCTCCTACGCCGAGGAGTATTGCATCAACTATGACAAGCCTTATGTGATCGCCGAATAGGCACGTGGCCCTCCATCCATGTCCGCCTGACAAAACCGGCGCAGGATGCCGGCATGATCCCGCGGATGGGGTTGAAAGCCAGGCACCATTACAGCTGAATAAACCTCGGGGGCCTTCACGCGCTGCCGGAATGACCGGCGGCGTCGCGAAGGCCCTCGATGGCTTTGGGGGGACGCGACGGGAAAGGGGGTCGCATCACGGACAGGTGTGGGATGCCCCCTCTTCGCCCTGAGAGCACCTTTCCCCCACACGGAGGCGAAGCGAGGCGCCTTTCATGACTTGAACGCGGCTGCGCCGAGGGCAGTTTCACAAAACCAATGACGGGAGACTGGGCGATGAGGTCATCGCCCCTACATCTCGCCTGGGAATCAGGCGTAGAGGCGATGCCCCCATCGCCCACATTCCCGATTCTTTGTGCGGTTTGCGGTTCGTGCAACGGCCCCTGGCACGGCGCAGCCGCGACGGAGAGGGGGAATCCCACAAGAAAATGTGAGGCACTCGCTTTCCGGGGCGAGTATTACTTCTTGATCCGCTTGTCCAGCCGCGCGGCGAGGTGGGTGCCGAAGGACTGGAAGGCCTGGACCAGCAGCACGAGCACGATGACGGCGAGGTAGAGCACGGCGTACTTGTAGCGGGAGTAGCCGTAGTTGATGGCGATCTTGCCCAGTCCGCCGCCGCCCATGGCGCCGGACATGGCGGTATAACCCAGGATGGTGGTGATGGCGAGGGTAAAGTTGGTGACCAGCGAGGGCACGCTCTCCGGCAGCATCACCCGCAGGATGATCTGCCAGGTGGTGGAGCCCATGCTCTGCGCCATCTCGATGATGTTGGGGTCCAGCTCCCGGAGGGAGGATTCCACCAGGCGCGCCACGAAGGGGAAGGCCGCCACCACCAGCGGCACGATGGAGGCCACCGAGCCGATGGAGGTGCCGATGATGGCGCGGGTCAGCGGGATGACCATGACGATCAGGATCAGGAAGGGCACGGAGCGCAGGAAGTTGATGATGACGTTGATGACCTTCATCAGCGGCTTCGGCATGGGCCGGATGCCCTTTTCGTCGCCGGTCACCAGCAGGATGCCCAGCGGCAGGCCGAGCACGATGGCGAAGAACGTGGACAGCACGGTGACGTAGACGGTCTCCCACAGGCCCAGGGGGAACTCCGTGAGGAAGACGTGCCAGGCCTCCTCGAGCTTCTCCGGCGTAAACGCCATGGCAAACTGGTTCATTCCGCCGCCTCCTTCGCCGCGTACTCCACCTCGACCTGCACGGTCACGTTGGGCACGTCGGAAATGTACTTGAGCGCCCGGGCCAGCTCATCCGGCCCGCCGGGGATCTCCAGCAGCATGTAGCCGTACTCCCGCTTGCCCACCGTGCGGGTGGAGGCGCCCAGGATGTTGGCCGCGATGCCGCAGTCCATCGCCATGGAGGCGATCAGCGGCTTGTTCGTGGTCACGGAGCCCTCGAAGATCAGCCGCACCAGCTGGCCGTAGCCGGAGGAGAGCTGGCCCTCGCTCTGGGCCATGTCCGGGAACACCAGCGCGCGGGTGGCGGCGGCCCGGGGCCGGGAGAACACCTGGCTGACCTCCCCCTCCTCCACCACGCTGCCGTGCTCGAGGATGGCCACGCGGTTGCAGATCTCCTGCACCACGCTCATCTGGTGGGTGATCACGATCACGGTGATGCCGGTGTCCCGGTTGATCTGGCGGATCAGCTCCAGGATGGACTGGGTGGTCTTGGGGTCCAGGGCGCTGGTGGCCTCGTCACACAGCAGCACCCGGGGGTTGGTGGCCAGCGCCCGGGCGATGGCCACGCGCTGCTGCTGGCCTCCGGACAGCTGCGCCGGATAGGCGTTGGCCTTGTCCGGCAGGCCCACGGTCTCCAGCAGCTCCCGGGCGCGGGCCTCGGCCTCGGCGCGGGGCGCGTGGATCAGCTTCAGCGGGAACATGACGTTCTGCAGGCAGGTGGACTGCATCAGCAGGTTGAAGGACTGGAAAATCATCGTGACCTCCCGCCGGACCTGCTGCATGGCCTTCTTGTCCAGCGCGCCCAGGTCGCGGCCGTCA
>JAFWBZ010000129.1 GCA_017537105.1 Clostridia bacterium
CTCCTGCTCCACGAACAGCTCCAGCACGCCGGCCTTCACGTATTCGGGATGCTTTTCCACGACGGGCTCGAGGGACTCCAGCACGCTCCTCACGGTGATCAGGAACTGCTTGTCGTTGGGATTGCGCGCCTCTACGCGCGCCATCAGATCGATCAGGTATGCATTGCTCAGCGCCATGTGTCTGCCTCCTTGCTCGCTTTGCATCCTCCGCACCGCGGAGGATGTCCGCCCTTGGATTTGCCGGTGGTCCGGCTTCGCAAACCATTATAACGGTTCACCCATCGATTTGCAAGAATATTCAGCGTAAAAATGCAGGCTCGCGCACGATTTAACGATTATTTTGCATTTTTGACATACTCATTCCTGCATATTTACGGGGAATATACGCATTTTTCGTCCTTTTATGCTGCTTTTCTCGTCGTCTTGCATCATTTACAGGGATTGTGAGCCGGCCAAATGCATTTGGGATTCGCACAAAATTCACTTGCATTTATGCCCCGCAGAGCGTATACTTGGGTATGATTTTCAGGCGCCGGACAACCCGGCCGTCGTTCAAGGGAGGCTTGCACATGAACAAAGTCCACATCCCCGAAGGATACCATCCGCCGCTGAGCATCTTTGACACTCAGATGGCCATCGAGTTCATCAAGCACAACTTCCAGCAGGAGCTGGCCTACGCGCTGAACCTGCGCCGCGTTTCCGCGCCGCTGTTCGTGGACCGAGACTCCGGCCTGAACGACAACCTGAACGGCGTGGAGCGTCCGGTGAGCTTCGACATTCCCGCCGTGGCCGGCGAGGGAGAGGTCGTGCACTCCCTGGCGAAGTGGAAGCGCCTGGCGCTGAAGCGCTACGATTTCCACGTGGGCCGCGGGCTCTACACCGACATGAACGCCATCCGCCGCGACGAGACGCTGGACAACATCCACTCCATCTACGTGGACCAGTGGGACTGGGAGAAGATCATCACCCGGGAGGATCGCACGCTGGACTATCTGAAGCGCACCGCCCAGGAGATCGTGCACTGCGTGGTGGACGTGTCCGACCGGCTCCGCCGGGAGTTTCCCTCCATCGATGTCAAGCTCTGCCGCGACATGGCCTGCGTGACCACCCAGGAGCTGGAGGACATGTATCCGGACCTGCCGAACGCCTCCGACCGGGAAAACGCCTACCTGAAGGATCACAAGACCGCCCTGATCATGCAGATCGGCGGAAAGCTGAAGTCCGGCAAGCCCCATGACGGCCGCGCCCCGGACTATGACGACTGGGCGCTCAACGGCGACATCCTGTTCTGGAACGACGTGCTGGGCCGCGCCTTCGAGATCTCCTCGATGGGCATCCGCGTGGACGCGGAATCCCTGGCCCGCCAGCTGAAGCTGGCCGGGTGCGAGGAGCGCGCCGCCCTCCCCTTCCACCGGATGCTGCTGAACGACGAGCTGCCGCTGACCATCGGCGGCGGCATCGGCCAGAGCCGCCTGTGCATGCTGATGATGGGCACCGCCCACATCGGCGAGGTGCAGTCCAGCATCTGGGACGAGGCAACCGCCGACACCTGCGCAAAGAGCGGCATACTGCTGCTGTAACTCCCGTAGAAAGGCCGCCGCGCACATCCGCAATGGATGCGCGCGGCGGTCTTTTCGTGTATCGACGCGGTCAACGGGATTCCCGGCGCAGCTTTCTGCACAGCAGCACACCGACCAGCAGCAGCACCGGAAAGACGATGCCGGCCAGTATGCCCCGCTTCAGGTTGTCCGACAGCGCGCTGGACACCAGGCCCACCAGCGTGGGCCCTCCGGAGCAGCCCACGTCGCCGCCCAGTGCCAGCAGCGCGAACAGCGCGGTCCCGCCCCGCGGCAGCATCGCGGCCGCCTTGCTGAAACTGCCCGGCCACATGATGCCGACCGACAGCCCGCACACGGCGCAGCCCGCCAAGCTCACGACCGGGGACGGCGCCAGCGAGATGCACAGGTAGGCGGCGATGCACAGCAGGCTGCTCGCGATCATGAACCGGTCCAGATCGATCCGGTCCCCGAACTTCCCGTAGAAGGCGCGCGCGCCGCCCATCAGCGCGGCAAACGCCATCGGGCCCGCCAGGTCGCCCGCCGCTTTGGAGATGCCCAGCCCCTTTTCCGCGAAGGTGGACGCCCACTGGCTCACCGCCTGCTCGCTGGCGCCGGCGCAGATCATCATGAGCAGCAGCACCCAAAAGGCCTTGATCCCGAACAGCTCCCGGACGCGGAGCCCCCGCTCGCCCTCCTGAATCAGCGGCGCGATGGGCACGCGGGCAAAGGCGAACAGATTGCAGACGGGCACGACGGACCACAGCAGGGCCAGCACCTTCCAGTGCCCGATGCCGAACAGCTTGAAATACACCGTCGAGAGCAGCACCACGCCCACGTGTCCCCAGCAGTAGAAGGAATGCAGCATGCTCATGGCCTTCTCCTTGTTGTCGGAGGGGCAGGCCTCCATCACGGGGCTCACGAGCACCTCCAGCAGCCCGCCGCCGATGGCGTACAGGATCACGCTGGCCAGAATGCCCGCGAAGGGCGACGGCAGCGCCTCCGGAAGCACCGTCAGCAGGATCAGCCCCGCCGCGGAAAAGGCGTGGGCCAGCAGCATGGAGGCCCGGTAGCCGATCCGGTCCACGAAGGTCACGGAGGCCAGGTCCACCAGCAGCTGCACGCCGAAATTGATCGTCACCAGCAGCGTAATCCGGGACAGCGGAATGGCATAGCTGCGCTGAAAGGTCAGAAACAGCAGCGGCACGAAATTGTTGACGATGGCCTGCACGACGTAGCCCACGAAGCAGGCCGTGACGGTCCTGTTGTAGTTCTTTTCCGCGGTCATTCGGCTCTCCCCCGCGTCATCGCGCCAGCTCCGCCGCGCTGCGATCCAGCGCCGCCGCGATGACCTGGTCCATGTCGTAATACTTATACTCGCCCAGCCGGCCGCCGAAGATCACCTTCGGCTCTCCGTCCGCCAGCGCACGGTACTTCTGATACAGCGCACCGTTCTTTTCATCGTTCACCGGGTAGTAGGGCTCGTCGCCGGGCTTCCATTCGGAGGAATACTCGCGGCTGATGACGGTCTTCGGCAGGTCGTTGCCCGCCTCGTCCTTTCCGAACTCGAACCACTTGTGCTCGATGATGCGCGTCCACGGCATCTTCCGGTCGGTGTAGTTCACCGCCGCGTTGCCCTGGAAGTTGGGCATGTCCAGCAGCTCCGTCTCGAACCGCACCGAGCGGTACTCCAGCGGGCCCAGGCAACTTCCGAAGTAGGCGTCGATGGGCCCGGTGTAGACCACCAGGTCCGCCAGCGCGTCCAGCTCCGGCTTGTGCGCCAGGTAGTCGCAGCCCAGCCGCACCTCTACGCCCTCCAGCATGCGCGCCACCATTCGCGTATAGCCGCCGATGGGAATGCCCTGGAAGCGGGCGTTGAAGTAGTTGTTGTCGAAGGTCAGGCGCACCGGCAGCCGCTTGATGATGAAGGCGGGCAGGTCGCGGCAGTCGCGGCCCCACTGCTTCTCGGTGTATCCCTTAATGAGCTTCTCGTAGATGTCCCGGCCCACCAGGGAGATCGCCTGTTCCTCCAGGTTGCGGGGCTCGCCCGTGATCTCCGCGCGCTGCTCCGCGAGCTTCGCCGCGGCCTGCTCCGGCGTCGCCACGCCCCACATCCGGTTGAAGGTGTACATGTTGAAGGGCAGCGAATACAGCTCGCCCTTATAATTCGCCACCGGGCTGTTGGTGAAGCGGTTGAACTCGGCGAAGCGGTTCACGTAGTCCCACACCCTGCGATTGTTGGTGTGGAAGATGTGCGCGCCATAGCGGTGCACGTGAATGCCCTCCACCCGCTCCGTGTAGACGTTGCCCGCGATGTGATCCCGCCGGTCCACCACCAGCGCGGACTTCCCCGCCGCCTTCGCCTCGTGGGCGAACACCGCGCCGTAGAGCCCGGCGCCGACGATGAGATAGTCGTAATGCATCGTGCATCCCCCCTTGCCTGTGATTATAACACAGGTATCCTGCCCTGTTCAATCCGAAAGTGAGAATTGACGGACCGTGAAAAACTGCACGCGCTCCCGGCATTGACAAACGCCGGTCCGCCACCTACAATAGAAGGCATACAGGAGGTGGGACCATGCAGCAGTATATCGTCACCTTCCGGCCTGGAGACCGCCGCACGACCGTGGACGCGGGCACGACCCTGCTCGCCGCGCAGATCGCGGCAGGACTGCGCCCCGACGCGCCCTGCGGCGGCCAGGGCACCTGCGGAAAGTGCCGGGTCACGCTGGAGGACGGGACCCTCGCGCTGGCCTGCCAGACGCCGGTCACCCGGGACATGACCGTGTTCACAGCGCAGTCCGGCCCGGCGAGCATCCTCACCGGCGGGCTCGACGTGCACACAGCGCCGGACGGCACGGACCGCTATGTGCTGGCCATCGACCTCGGCACCACCACCGTGGTGGCCTACCTGCTGGACGGCGCCACCGGCGCACAGCTCGCCACAGCCAGCTGTCTGAATCCCCAGGGCCAGTACGGCGCCGACGTGATCTCCCGCATCCAGCACGCGCTGGACGGGAACGGCGCGGCGCTGGCCGACTGCATCCGGGACGCGCTGGCGCGGCTGGCCGAAGAGGCGGCGGCCCGCGCGGGCATCGGCATGCGGGACATCAGCTGCACGGCCATCGTGGGCAACACCGCCATGCACCACCTGCTGCTGGGCATCGATCCACGGCCCCTGGTGACGCCACCCTACATGCCCAAGGCCTTTGCGGCCATCGAGCGGGAGACCGCGGGCCTGCTGCCCACCGCGGGGCGCGTCCGGATCCTGCCGAACATCGCGGGCTTCGTGGGCGGCGACACCGTGGGCTGCCTGACCGCCACGCGGTTCGACCGC
>JAFWBZ010000130.1 GCA_017537105.1 Clostridia bacterium
AGTTCAAGGTGAAGGTAATGATGAACCCGCACCCGGTGCTGATTGCGACGCTGTTTTCGCGGCTGAAGGCGGCGAGCGAGGCGGGGCGGAAGTTTTCGATGATTCTGGGGAACCCGGAGCCGGAGACGTACATTCCGCTGGCGCAGCTGATCAACTACTTCCAGGTGGACTGCTCGAAGGTGCACATTTTTGCGGAGGACGAGTGGGCGGACGATGCGGGGAACATCGCGCCGGAGACGTACGAAGCGGGATTTGTGCATTCGATGCTGAAGTACCTGGTGTATCAGATCGACCCGAAGCTGCGGATGCCGCTGGAGAACGTGCACTATCCGACGAACGCAAACATCGGGCACTATTCGAAGCTGATCAACGACGTGACGGAGGGCGGCGCGGACATCATTTCGACGTCGCCGGGCTGGACGGGGCACGTGGCATTCATCGATCCGGTGTCGGAGTTTGTGCGGGATGACATCGAGGAGTGGCTGAACCTGGAGGCGCGTCTGGTGACGCTGCACCCGCTGACGGTGGCGCAGAACAGCCTGCATGGCGTATTCGGGCAGTCGGGCTATGTGACGAGCGTGCCGCCGCGGGCGGCGACGATCGGGCCGGTGGACGTGAAGCGTGCGAAGGAGCGGATCGAGGTGCACGCGCTGCTGACGAACAACACGTTCTCGTCGTGGCAGCGGATGACGTCGCGCCTGGTGACGCACGGGCCGGTGACGCCGCTGGTGCCGAGCTCGATGCTGCAGACGATGAAGACGCAGGTCTACATCAGCGAAGAGGTCGCCGCGCCCTTCGAGTGCTGGGAGAAGGTCGGCTACTGATTTGCGTTGGATATCGAAGGTGGTGAAGGCAGATGAATAGTGGAGGGAAGCGCTTTGAGATTCTGAAGGTGTTGGGCGACTACGTGATCCTGTTGCCCATCGCGCTCCTGATCGTCGTCTGGACGATCTTTGCGCCGAACTTCCTGACCTACAACAACTTCATGAACGTGCTGCGGCAGGTGTCGATGGTCGCCATCCTCGCGGCCGGCCAGTACTTCATGATCTGCACCGGATTTATCGACTTCGCGCTGGGCGCATTGGTCGGCCTGTGCGGCATCATCTTTGCCAAGGGCATGGTGGACTGGGGACTTCCGCCGGTCATCGCCGCGCTGGCTGCGCTGGCCGTGGGCCTGCTGTGTGAGCTGATCGACGGCACGCTGGTCACCAAATTCCACCTGCCGGCCTTTGTGGCCACGCTGGGCATGATGTACATCGGACGCGGCATGTGCTACGTGATCACCAACTCCTATCCCGTCAGCAAGCTTCCGGCGAGCATCGGCTGGATCGGCCGCGGCTACATCGCCAACGTGCTTCCATGGCCGGTGGCGATCATGATCATCGTCTACGTGGTGGTGTCCTTCATTTCCAAGCGAACGAAATTCGGGCGCTTCGTGTACGCCACCGGCGGCAACCGGGAGGCGGCGCACCTGTCGGGCATCAACGTGGATCTGATCACGCAGTGCTCCTTCCTGCTGGGCGGATTCTTTTCCACGCTGACCGCCATCATACTGGTTTCACGCCTGAATTCCGGCCAGCCCTCCGCGGGCACTGGCTACGAGTTCCAGGCGGTCATCGCCTGCGTCATGGGCGGCGTATCGCTGTCCGGCGGCAAGGGCAAGGCGCTGGGCGTCATCCTGGGCGCGATCTTCGTGGGGCTGCTGACCAACGGCATGACCCTGATCGCGGTGGACTCGAACTGGCAGCAGGTGGTGCAGGGCGTCGTGCTGATCCTGGCGATCACCTTCGACGTGTACAAGCAGCGCCGCCAGGCAGAGTCCAGGTAAGGAGGCGGCCATGGACAATCGGGAAGTGATACTGGACATTCAGGGCCTGACCAAGGAGTTTCCCGGCGTCAAGGCGCTCTCGGAGGTGAGCTTTCAGGTCCATCGCGGCAGCGTGCACGCGCTGGTGGGCGAAAACGGCGCGGGCAAATCCACGCTGATCAAGATCCTGACGGGCGTGTACCAGGCCACCGCGGGGAGCTTCACCTTCAAGGGGCAGCCCGTGAAGGTGGAAAAGCCACTGGACGCCCAGTGCTTGGGCCTGAGCGTCGTCCATCAGGAGCTGAAGCTGGTCGAGACGCTGTCCGTCGCCGAAAACATCTTTCTGGGGCGCCCCCAGAGCGGCCGGGGCGGGCTGGTGGACTGGCGAAGGATGCGCGACGAGGCGCAAAAGCTGGTGGACGAGCTGCACATCCAGCTGAACGTGGGACGCGAGGTTTCAAGGCTCAGCATCGCCCAGAAGCAGATCGTAGAGATCTGCAAGGCGCTGTCCTTCAACGCGGAACTGATCATCATGGACGAGCCCTCCGCGACGCTGACGGACAACGAGCTCAACTGCCTGTTTGACATCATCGACCACCTGAAGCGCAAGGGCATTACCGTCATCTACATTTCGCATCGCATGGAGGAGATCTTCCGGATCGCCGACACGGTGACGGTGCTGCGCGACGGCATGCACATCGCCACGCTGCCGGTGGAGCAGGTGAACCGCCAGCAGCTGATCTCCCTGATGGTGGGCCGGGAGCTGGGGAACGAGTATCCAAAGCTGCCCGCCGAGATCACGGACGTGGCGCTGGAGGTACGGAACCTGAACCGCGCCGGCGTGCTGCACGACGTGAATCTGAACGTGCGGCACGGAGAAATCCTGGGAATCGCCGGACTGGTCGGCGCAGGTCGAACGGAGACGGCGCGCGCCATCTTTGCCGCCGACCGCATGACCAGCGGGCAGATCTTCATCAACGGCAGGGAGGTCCGCTTCAGCAGCGTGCGCGACGCGATCCACCACGGCATTGCGCTGATCCCGGAGGATCGCAAGCAGCAGGGGCTGGTGCTCGGCATGAGCGTCAAGCACAACACCAGCATGGTCAATCTGGACAACGTCTGCGAACACAGGCTGCTGAATGAAAAGCGGGAGCGCGAGCTGGCCCGGTCGATGATCGACATGCTGGACATCTCCACGCCCACCGAAGAGAAGGAGGTCCGCCTGCTCTCGGGCGGCAACCAGCAGAAGGTGGTGCTGGCCAAGTGGCTGGCGGTGGACTCCGAAATCATGATATTCGACGAGCCCACGCGGGGCATCGACGTCGGTGCGAAGGCGGAGATCTACAAGCTGATGTGCCAGATGGCCCAGCGCGGCAAGGCGGTCATCATGATCTCCTCAGACATGCCGGAGCTGATCGGCATCTGTGACCGCATCTACGCCATGCGGGAGGGCACGGTATCCGGCGAGCTGACCCGCGAGAATTTCTCGCAGGAGGCCATCATGGAGCTGGCGGTCTCGTGACCGCCGCGCAGGTACCCTATGATTGTTGAAACGATTGCTCCACTGCAATGCGTCATCAAAAAGAATGGAGGTTTCAAATCATGAAGAAGATTGTTGGCATTCTCATTATTCTGTCTGTTCTGATCTCCTCGCTGCTGCTGGGCGTTGCCGCGGCGGAGGATCCCAAGACCATCGGCGTCGACCTGTATTACAGGCGCGACGAGTACTACGTGGACCTCGAGGCCACCTTTACCAACTACGGCGCTGAGAAGGGCTACAACATGGTTATCCAGGATGCCGACGGCGACGTGACCAAGCAGATCCAGCAGATGGAAGACTTCATCACCGCGGGCGTCGATGCCATCGCCATCGCCGTGGCCGACCCGGATGCGCTGGTGGACGTCATTGACCGCGCCGTGGATGCGGGCATACCGGTGGTGTGCTTTGACGGCGGCGCGAACAGCGAGAAGATCTCCACGAAGGTCATCTTCGACTACGCCAAGAACGGTCAGCTGACCGGCGACTGGGCCGTGAACTACATCAACGACAAGCTGGCGGACAAGGAAGAGGTCAAGGTTGCCATCCTGGACTTCCCGCCGTCTCCCGTGGTCTCCCAGCCGATGGCCGACGCCTTCCAGGCCTGCGTCGAGGCGCTGCCGAACGTCAAGGTCGTTGCCCGCCAGGACGGCAAGGCCAACCGCACCGACTCCATGGCCGCTGCGGAGAACATCCTGACCGCCAACCCGGATCTGGACATCTTCTACGGCATCAACTTCGACACCGGTGCCGGCGCGCTGGCGGCGGTCCAGGCGGCCAACTCCGATGCGATCGTGATCTGCGCGGGCTGGGCCTCCGAGGGCTTTGAGATGCTCGAGGCCGACGACAAGAACCTGAAGGTCATGTGCGCGAACGTGCCGGTGACCCAGGCCATCGATACCGTCGACGCCCTCACCGCCATCTTCAACGGCGAGGAGCTGCCGGCGGAGACCATCTCCATGCCCACGCTGCTGGATGCCACCACGATCGGCGACTTCGATTGGGAGTCCGTCATCGCGGCCCGCATCAGCTAACGGGTCGAAAACCTACTGCACGGTGCCATGCCGGGGCATGACGGGGCTTGACAAGCAGTGGAGGAGCCCCCTGCCACGGCCGGACCGTCCATGCAGCCTGCCAGAACCCCGGCAGGCTGCATGCCTATGGATACACAAAGGGAAAAGGGAGGCTGAGCGATATGATTTCATGCACGGAGTTTATCCCCGCGTACAGCGAGTTGTTCACATTTCTCGAGGACAAGCACGGCCGGGACGAGGTGGATCGCTTCTGGAAGTACCTGTTCGTGCCGGACGGCAAGGGCATTCCGCTGATCAACTTCGTCCAACGCGAGGGCATCCGGGGCTGCTGGAGCTACTGGGCCGGCACGCTGAACGAGGAGGCCGCGGACTTCACGATGTACTTGAACGAGAAGGCCGGCTG
>JAFWBZ010000004.1 GCA_017537105.1 Clostridia bacterium
CCCAGCCGCTCCGCCGCCCGGAGGAACAGCGCGCCGTCGCCCTTGCCCCGGTCGCCGATGTCGCCTGTGGTGCAGACGGCGTCGAACAGCTCCAGGATGCCGCAGCGCTCCAGGCAGGGCTCGAACACCGGCCTGCGGTTGGCCGTGGCCACCGCCAGCTTCACGCCCGCCCGCCTGAGCGTGCGCAGGTAGTCCCGCGCGCCCCGGGTCAGGGCGACTGCATGGGCGTACTCGTCCGCCGTCATGCGCATCCACTCTTCCATCACCGCCTCCGGGGATTCGGGCAGGCGGAAGCGCTCGACGGTGTACTCCGCGCACTCGCGGAAGCTCCTGCCCTGCATGGCGCGGCCGTAGTCCTCGGGCAGCGGGATGCCCCGGGCCGCGAAGAAGGCCCGGTCCACGTCCTGCCACACGCCCAGGCTGTCCAGCAGCGTGCCGTCCAGGTCGAAGATCGCGGCGGAAAAGGGAATGGCGTTGTTCATGTGGATGCTCCTGTCTGTTGCAGTGGGGATTGGCGCCGGGCGCGCTCAGAAGTCCTCCCAGGTCTCGGCCTTCGAGCCGATGTCCGTCGCTGCGTCCGGGTCGACGCCCACGGCGATGGTGTAGGCATAGCGGTTTTTGAGCTTTACGGTGCTGCTGCCGTCGTCAAAGAGCATGGTCTCGTAGAAGCCCTCGTTGCCGAAGGCCTCCTCTGCGCCGTACCAGGTCTTGCCCACGCCGTCCTTGATGACATAGGTTCCCGGCGGCAGGCTCACGGAGGCCTTTCCGCTGCCGCCGATGAACAGGCTGGCGACCGGCATCCCGTCCTCGCGATAGATCCTGCACAAAAGGGCCGTGTCCGCGTCGGCCTTGGACCGGATGGTCAGCCGCGTGCCGCTGCCCCGGACGTCGCTGTTTTTCCAGAGCTGCCCGTTCTTCGACCAGGGCTGGACGCACGCCTCCGCGCGCGCCTCCCAGTCGCCCCATCGGCTCCGCGCAAAGGCCCGCTTGGCGCTGTAATATTTGCCCTGCAGCGAAAGCGCGCTGCCGAGCATGTAGCGGTATTCGCTGTTGCCCAGGTCGCTGTAGACCGGACTGAGCAGCGCCTGCGCCGCCTTCTCGTCCCGCAGGATCAAAAGCCGGGGCAGCAGCTCTGCGAAGCCCTCGGCGTCCAGCGTCTCGGTCTGCGGAAGCCCGAACGCCGCCTGCACGGCGTTCAGCGCGGCCAGAGACTTTTTGCCGAAGCTTCCGTCCGCGGCGATGTCCTGGCCGAAGGCGGCCAGCGTCTCCTGGACGGCCCTGGCGAGATCGCCCTTGCTGCCCATGCCGACCGAACCGCCCGCCTGCAGCGCCGCGCAGGCCTCGCGCCAGGGCCCTTCGCCCAGCGCCTCCAGGATGTCGTCCGTCAGCATGCCGGGCGCCGGCGCGGCGTCCGCCGCGGGAATCGTCGCGCCGATCCCGGGGACGTCCTGGTACCAGGCGTCGATGTGGCGGCTCAGCACCTCCAGGTCGTACAGCGCGCTGTAGGCCCGGGTTCCGTCGGCGTTCTCTCCGACGAGGGGGATGTCGGGGGTCACGCCGGACTCCACGCTGGAGCCGTCCCCCCGCAGGAGCGCAAGCGGGCTGGACATCTGGTAGTGCAGGCCGTCGGCGGTGCCGCAGACCTGCACGGCGCAGCTGCCGCCGCCCGAGGTCTCGCCGAGGACCGGCACGCCGCGCTCGTGCAGCCGCACGGCGAGCTCGTTGGCGGCGGAGAAGGAGCCGCCGGCGACGACGACCGCGAAGTGAAAGGGATAGCGCACGTCGTCCCGGGCGTCAAAGGCGCCGTCGAAGTTGAAGTCAAAGTCGAAGGTCTGGGTGACGCGCTGGCCCGTCAGCCGGTCGAGGGTGATCGTCCGGCTGTCCCCGGTGAGCAGCGCGAGGATGGGCAGGGAGGCGTTGGTGTCGCCGCCGTAGTTGACGGAGAGGTCCAGCACGAAATTTCGGATGTTTTCGTTGGACGCCGCCCGCTCCAGCGCCTCAAGGGTGCGTGCGAGGGTGTCGTTTTCGAGGGGCATCGGCCCCGCGCCGTCGTAGAAGGCCCGCCAGCCCTCGTAGTCCACCG
Organism: Clostridia bacterium; assembly: GCA_017537105.1. Taxonomy (GTDB): domain Bacteria; phylum Bacillota; class Clostridia; order Christensenellales; family Aristaeellaceae; genus UBA2862. The sequence goes on from JAFWBZ010000004.1 coordinate 2,084, forward strand.
CGAACGCCTGGGGGCTGAACACCGCCGTGTCGCCCTGCTCCACGTAGGTGCGCCGGGGCCGCTCGATGGGGAAGCCGAAGAGGGTCACGGCGCTCTTTTCCACAAAGGCGCTGTCGGCGTCCGCCTCGCCGTCCGGGACGCCGCGGGCCATCACCTGCGCGGCGCTGGCGGCCTCGGCGGCCCGGGTGCGCTGCTGGTGGTCCTCGGTAAACGGCTGCTCGTTCAGCAGCAGGGAGAGGGCGAAGGTCGATGCCGTGAGGGTGTCGCCCTCCAGCAGCCGGTCGAAGTCGGTGAAGCCCGTGTGGCCGTTGTCGTCCAGGAAGTGATTGAACAGCCGGTACAGGCCGACCAGATATCGGGCGACGAGGGGGGAGCGCAGCATCTCCCGGGTGTCCGGGTCGAGGGCCTCCAGCGCGCCGTCCAGGCCCAGCTCGAGGATCTCCGCCTCGTGGGGGCCCGCCCCGGGGAAGCCGTAGAAGGTGTCGATGTTGAAACACAGCTCGCGGTAGGCGAAGTCCGCCATGTCGTCGGCGCGCGTGGGCGAGGCGAAGATGGGGGCGTAGTAGTCGCCGCCCTCGTCCTCGAGCATGAAGGACTCGGAGCCGTCCACCACGTAGACGTCCTCGCCGTTCCAGGTCACGTAAATCAGGTAGTAGCTCGAGAAGAGGTCGCTCAGCGTGGCCAGCGGGAAGTACACGTCCTCCGCCCCGGCATGGAGCTCGATGCCGTATTTCCGGAGATCGAGGGACGCGGGGGACGCGGGGCCGTCGCAGACCGTCTCCCGCACCTGGAGGAAGCCCGTTTCCATCAACGCGTCTTCGCCGTCAAAGATGCCCTGTCCCGGGGGGCAGAGAAAGCGGCTCAGGTCCTCCGAGCGGAGCGCGCCCGCGTCGGGCTCCGCCACAGCGCTGCCGCCGCCGGCCCGGGTGAACCGGAAGCTCCCGTCCGGCTGCGCCTCGCAGGCCATTTCGCCCTGCAGCAGGACCTCGTAAAACGCCTTCAGGCCCATATAGGGCACGCAGGGGAGCGCGCTGTAAAACCGCAGGGCCACGGTTTCGCCGCTGTCCTCGTCGTTGCGCAGCACGCGGACGGTCCGCTCCGCATAGTCGGCCTCCGCACGCGCGGGCTTTGCGCCGCCGAGGAAGGCGAGTATCGTCACAACCAGCAGCAGGGCGAGGATTCTCTTTCGTGCAAACATGAGGGCTCCTTTCCGCATTGCGGGTCGGTCGGGGAGAGGTTCAGCGCCGGTTGTCCGCCTGTGCGCCGCACTGTGCGAGGACCGCCTCCGCGCAGCGCATGCCGTCCACGGCGGCGGACATGATGCCGCCGGCGTAGCCCGCGCCCTCGCCGCAGGGGTAGAGGCCCTCGACGGAGCCCGTGAGCCGCGCGTCGCGCTCGATGCGCACGGGGGAGGAGGATCGGGTTTCCACGCCGGTGAGCACAGCCTCGGGGTCGGCGAAG
>JAFWBZ010000131.1 GCA_017537105.1 Clostridia bacterium
CAGCTCGCAGCACCAGCCGTCCGCCTCCAGCACCCCGCGGATGCGACGTGCGGTCTCCATCCCCCGCGCGGTGAAGGCAAGCAGCAGCGCGTTCATCGCTCCGCCTCCCGGAACTCCGTCGAAAAGCCCGGATCGTACAGCTTTGAGCGGTCGTAGCGCCCGCCCAGGAAGTCGCCGACGACGATCAGCGAGGTCTTCACAAGCCCGTTTTCCCGCACGGTGTCCGCCAGCGTGCCCACCGTGCAGCGGAAGATGCGCTCGTCCGGCCAGGTGGCCTTGTACACGATCGCCGCCGGGGTCTCCGGCGCGTAGCCGCCCTCGATCAGCTGCCGCTGCGCCTCGGCGGCCAGCGAAGTGGACAAAAACAGTACCATCGTGGCCCGGTGCGCCGCAAAGGAGCGAATGCTCTCCCGGTCCGGAACCGGCGTGCGCCCCGCCGCCCGGGTGATGATGACCGACTGGGACACGTCCGGCAGCGTATACTCCGCGCGCAGCGCCGCCGCGGCGCCGCAGAAGGCGCTGACGCCGGGGCACACGTCGTAGGCGATGCCCAGGGCCTCCAGCGCGTCGAACTGCTCGCGCACGGCGCCGTAGATGCTGGAATCGCCCGTGTGGAGGCGCACGGTGGTCTTTCCCGCCGCCTCCGCCGCTCGGATGATCCCGATCACCTGCTCCAGCGTCAGCTTCGCGCTGTCGTGGATCTCGCATCCCTCCCGGGCGTACCGCAAGAGCTCCGGATTGACCAGCGAGCCGGCGTAGATGATCACGTCCGCCTCGCCGAGGAGCCGCGCGCCGCGCACGGTGATCAAGTCCACCGCGCCGCTGCCCGCGCCGACAAAATGTACCATTTGCGTTCCCTCTCTTCGCCGTCATCGGCGGTCATCAGCCTGCATTCGTCCCATCATGCGCCCCCGCGGCCGTCAACGCGGCGCTTCCTCCCCGCCGCATGATTGCTCGGGAGTTTCGCCCGCGCCGTCCGGACGCGCGCTCCACTCCTTCACGTACTCCACGAAACGGCGGGACGACACGGTGATCGTCCGCCCAGCGGGACAGGCCAGCACGATTTCGCGGGTCAGCGGCGGATTCAGCGGCCGCTTGACGACGCGGAACGGCGAACGCCGGAGCACCAGGTCGGAGAGCACGCTGACGCCGAGGCCGCCCTCGACCATGGCGATGATGGCGTGGTCGTCCTCGACCACAAACTGCGTGTTGGGCTTCACCGCGCGGCTGTTGAGCATCACGCGGATGCCGCCCGGGGTGTTCTCTGCGTACATGATGAAGGGCTCCTGGAGCAGCGCATCCAGGTCGATGGCCCGCTGCCCTGCCAGCGGATGGCCCTCCGGCAGCACCGCCAGCAGGTCGTCCGTCTTTAGGTGGATGCCCTCGAGCCCCTCGCGCAGCGGCGTCTGCGTGAATCCGAGGTCCACTCGTCCCCGGAGCAGCCACTCCTGAATCTGCGCATAGTCACCGTGGACCAGCTCGAAGGTGATGTTGGGATAGCTCTGCCGGAACGCGTGGATGATGCCCGGGAGCCAATGCGTGGAAACGCTGGTGAACGTGCCGATGCGCAGATGGCCGGACTCCATGCCCTTCAGCGCATCCTGCTTCTCGCGCATCAGCCGCCAGCTCTCGCACATGCCCTCGATGTAGGGCAGCATCTCCAGCCCGTCGCTGGTGAGCTGCACGCCCGAGCGGTCCCGCTTCAGGAGCGTCAGCCCGCACTCGTCCTCCAGGGAATTGAGGATATAGGTCATGCCGGACTGCGTATAGCCCAGCGCCTCCGCGGCCTTCGTCAGGCTGCCGAGCTCCACGGTCTTCAGAAAGGCCTCGTATTTGGAAATGCTCATCGCGCTCACCTCATCAGATTCGCCAATCGATCGAAGGTCTTCCAGCAGATTCCCTTCTGCGACGCCTTTATTATACCGCAAATCGCTCCAATGTTCAACTCCGCAAGACGCAAAGGAGATCCAGACTTCGGTCCGGATCTCCAGAAACAATTGTATCATTTATAGACTATGGTCTTTTCTGAACAATTACGGCTTCCAGGCATGGAAGGCCTGCTTGTTCAGGTCCAGCAGCGCCGCCTTGCGGCCGGAGAAGGTCTTCTCCATGATCTTGTAGACCATATCCACCGGCACGACCTTCGACACCTCCACCAGCGCGCCGAGCATGACCATGTTGGCCGTACGGGCGTTTCCGAGCTGGAGCGCGATGTCGTTGCAGGGCACCTCGTACACGTGGATGTCCGTGCGGGTGGGCTTCTGATCGATCAGCGAGGTGTTCACAAACAGGTTGCCGCCGGGCTTGACCAGCGATTCGAACTTGGTCAGCGAGGGCAGGTTCATGACCACCACGTCGTCCGCCTCGTAGATCAGGGGACAGCTGACGGGCTTTTCGGTATCGATGACCACGGTGCAGTTGGCGGTGCCGCCGCGCATCTCCGGGCCATAGGAGGGCAGCCAGGTGGTGTTCAAATCGCCGTACATGGCCGCGTAGGTCAGCATCTGGCCCATGGTCAGCACGCCCTGTCCGCCGGAGCCGGCGAAAAACAGCTTCGTCGTCGCCATATCACTCCGCCTCCTTCCCGATGTCCTTGTAGACGCCCAGCGGATAGTAGGCCATCATGTTCTCGCGCAGCCACTCCATCGCCTTGGGCGGCGTCAGCCCCCAGTTGGTCGGGCAGGTGGACAGCAGCTCGACCAGGGTAAAGCCCTTCCCCGCCAGCTGGTATTCAAAGGCCTTACGCACGGCCTTCTTGGCCTGGCGGATGTGGGCCGGGGAATCCAGCGCCACGCGCTCGATGTAGGCCGGACCGTCCAGCGTCTGCAGCAGTTCGCAGATCTTCACGGGCATGCCCGCCTGCTCGCGGGTGCGGCCGTCCACGCAGGTGGTGGACCGCTGGCCGATCAGCGTGGTCGGGGCCATCTGGCCGCCGGTCATGCCATAGATGCCGTTGTTGATGAAGAACACGGAGAACTTCTCGCCCCTCGCCGCGGCGTGGACGATCTCGCCCATGCCGATGGAGGCCAGGTCGCCGTCGCCCTGATAGGTGAAGACCACGCGTTCGGGATGGACGCGGCGGATGCCGGAGGCCACCGCGGGCGCGCGGCCATGGGCGGCCTCGCACATGTCGACGTTCATGA
>JAFWBZ010000132.1 GCA_017537105.1 Clostridia bacterium
CCTGCGCGGTGGAGGGCGGCGAGCTGCGCCTGGGCCTTCCCCGGCCGGACAGCGACGCCCAGGTGCGCGCCGCCCTTCGCAGCGCGCTCTCCGCCCGGGCGCTGCTCCGCATCCGGCAGCGAATCGAACACTACGCCCCTCTGCTGGGCGTGCAGCCCGGCCGCGTCACCGTGCGCGACCAGAAGAGCCGCTGGGGCAGCTGCTCCAGCAAGCACAACCTGAACTTCAACTGGAAGCTCATCATGGCGCCGCCGCAGGCGCTGGACTACGTCGTGGTCCACGAGCTGTGTCACCTGAAGATCTTCAACCACTCGCCCCGCTTCTGGGCGCTGGTGGGCAGCTGTATGCCCGACTACGAGGTCTGGAAGAAGTGGCTCAAGGTGCACGGGGCGGACCTGTTTCTATAAAACCCCCCGGAGGCCGACATGCAGACAGAGGACCGATGGATTCTGGAACTCGCAAATGAACTGGAACACACGGGGCGATACGGCGAGCTGCGCCGCTACACCCAGCACGGAGAGGTCAGCGTATACGACCACTGCCTGCGGGTCGCGCACCGGGCGCTGGCGCTGTCCCGCCGCCTGCGCGTCCGGGTGGACGCGCGCTCCCTGGTGCGCGGCGCACTGCTGCACGACTACTTCCTGTACGACTGGCACGTGCCCGATCCCGACCGCCCGCTGCACGGCTTTGCGCACCCGCGGATCGCGCTGGAAAACGCGCGGCGGGACTACGCGCTGAACCGCATCGAGGAAGATGTCATCCTGCGGCACATGTTTCCGCTGACGCCGGTGCCCCCGGCCACGGCGGAGGGCTGGCTCGTCTGCGCCGCCGACACGCTCTGCGCCGTCGGCGAGACGTTCAACCGAAGGCGCGTCGCCCGCGCGCTGCTGAAAATGCTGCCCAAGGGGGTGTCCGGCCATGCCCGGTAGAGGGAAAGGAAGGCAAAACCCGATACTCTCGTGGCTCCGGGACCCGGCGCACCGGCACTGGCGCCTGCTGCTCTACTGGCCCTTTTACCTGGCAGCCTACGCCGCCGTGGGCCGTCTGGGCGGCCGGATCCCACCCCTTTGCACCCGCCTGCCGCTGGACGACGGGATCCCCTTCGTCGCCGCCTTCATCGTGCCCTATCTGCTGTGGTTTCCCTTCTGGATCGGCACGCTGGCCTACGCGCTGTTCGCGGAGCCCCGGCTGTTTCGCCGCATGATGGGCTACTTCATGCTGACCTTCACGACGGCGGTCTTCCTCTTCTGGCTGTTTCCGACCAGTCCCGGCCTGCGCCCGGATCCCGTCCCCGGAGGGGGGCTGTTCGCGGCGCTGACGCGGTTTACCTACTGGATCGACGCCGACACCAACGCCTGTCCGTCGGGCTGATCGTGGGACTGTTCGCCGTGCTCTTCGCCGTGTGGGACAGCGAATGCCTGTCCCGCCTGCGCTGGAAGTGGACCGCAGCGCTGATCGCGGCGCTCATCGCCGCCTCCACCGTGCTCGTCAAGCAGCACGCCCTGCTGGATCTCGCCGCCGCGGTGCCGCTGTCCGCCCTGGGCGGGCTGCTGTGCTTTGTGCTGCCGCGCCGGCGGGACAGCGCCGCCCGCGGGCGATAGAAGGGCCTTCGACGAAAACCGCGGGCGTTCGTCCCGTGTAGACATTCCCCGGCGAATGTGCTATAATCCTATCGCTGTCATCACCGAAAACCGCTGCGGCGGCGGAGAAATCCGCTTCAATGCCGTGCAAGGATACCGCATGAAGAAATACGCTATCATCACCATGGACGTCGAGGATTGGTACCAGTCCCACACCTTTCCGGGCGAGGTGGACAAGTCCATCTCCATGCTCGACGGCATGGACGTCGCGCTGGACATCATGAACGCCAGGAACATCAAGGGCTCGTTCTTTGTGCTGGGCGAGATCGCAGAATCGCTGCGCGACAAGCTCCGCGACATGGACCGCGCCGGCCACGACATCGCCTGCCACGGCTGGAGCCATGCCCGCCCGCTGTCCCTGGAGCCGGAGGAATTCCGGGCGCAGCTGCTCCGGGCCCGGGAGACGCTGGAGGCCATCCTCGGCCACCCGGTGCACGGCTACCGGGGACCCTGCTTTGCCATGGACGACGAGCGGCTAGAAATCGTTCGGTCGCTGGGCTTCCAGTATGATTCCAGCAAGATCCAGCCCCAGCGAAGCAGCAAGTACGGCGCGCTGGAGCTTCCGGGCTATGAGACGGCCTTTCCCCTGTGTCTATCGGAAGGGGAACTTTACGGAGTTTGAAATCAGCACCCAGCGGATCGGCCGCATGAACATGCTGCTGGGCGGCGGCTACATCCGCATGCTGCCCTGGCCGTTCATGAAGTGGATGACCCAGCGCTATCTCGACACCGGCAAGCCCTACGTGATGTACATCCACCCCATCGACCTCTCCCCCGTGCCCATGCCCCGGGTGGAGGGCATGCGCCCGAACCAGTACCTGCGCACCCACATCGGAAGGCGGCACATGGTGCGGCGCTTCCGCAGGGTGATCGAAATGCTGGAGAGGAGCGGCTACACCTTCGTAACCTTCGAACAGCTGCGAACCCTGGAGCTGCGCTGACCCCCCGACGATCCCGGCCGCACCGGCCGCCCTTACCCACGACGCGCGCCGCTCTCCCACCGCAGCGGCTCTTCAGGCGCCGACCGCATTGTCCATGCAGGGCGCCTGGAACAAAGCCACGGGAGAGCCACCACGGAAAGGAAGAACCCCCATGAAGGACAGGCGCATTACCACGACCGCCCGGGTGCTGCTGACACTGCTGAATGTCGGCCTGTTTGCCTGGGTGTGGATCGCGTATTACAACAATATCGCCTATCACACCTATCTCCTGCGAGGCAACATCGTCTCCATACTGATCTACTACGTGCTGTATTCGTGGCTGACGCGGCTGTACCGCGGCTTTGCCATCGCCTCCTCCCCCGTCGAGGAGACGGTGCTTTCCCAGTTCATCAGCTTCGGCATTTCGGACCTGATCCTGTACGTCACCGCCGTGCTGCTGTACAGGGATTACGTAAACATCTGGCCGGGCGCGTTCATCGTGGCCTGCCAGCTTGTCGGCAGCACGCTGATCGTTTGGCTGAGCAAGCGCTACATGCTCTCGCACATCCAGCCGTCCGAGACGCTGCTGATCTACGGCGGCCGAAGCACCGCGGCCCAGGCGGAGCAGTTCAAGGCCCGAATCAGCGAAAAGTTCTCCCATCTGTTTCGGCTGAACAGTGTGCCGCTGTCGAACGCCGTCGGAGAGACGGAGGCGCTGATCGACAGCTACGAGACCATCATGTTCATGGGCATCAGCCCGGAGGACCGGGACCGGCTCGCGCAGCACTGCCTTTCCCAGAGAAAGGTGTTCTACTTCGTGCCGGAGTTTGCGGACATCATCTACCACGGCTGCACCGTGAAGAACTTCCTGGACACGCCGCTGATGCGATACGAGTACAACTTCGACCGGCACCGCAACTACGTCGTCAAGCGCGTCTTCGACCTCGTGTTCTCCGCGGTGCTGCTGGTCCTGCTGTCCCCGGTGTTTCTCGTGTCGGCCATCGCCATCAAGCTGGAGGACCACGGCCCGGTGTTCTTCCTCCAGAAGCGGGTGACGCAGGACGGCAAGGTATTCCCCATCGTGAAGTTCCGCAGCATGGTGGTGGACGCGGAGCGCTACGGCGCGCTGCCCGCCACGCAGAACGACCCGCGCATCACGAAGGTCGGCGCGATCCTGCGCAGGTACCGCATCGACGAGACCCCGCAGCTCATCAACATCCTGCTGGGGCAGATGTCCTTCGTCGGCCCCCGGCCGGAGCGCACGCTCCACGAGACGCTCTACGAGCAGGACCTGCCCGAATTCAAGTACCGCCTGCGCGTAAAGGGCGGGCTGACCGGCTACGCCCAGGTCTACGGCAAGTACAACACCTCGCCGGAAGACAAGCTGAAGCTGGACATGCTGTACATCGAAAACCAGTCCCTGGTACTGGACGTCAAGCTGATCCTGCTGACCATCAAGATCATGTTCAAGCCGGAATCCACCGAGGGCTTCGACCAGACCCGCTCGGAGGCCATCAACCGGGAGGACCGCGGGCATTCGGAGAGCGCGTGAGCGAATCCGCACAGGAACTGCCCCGCACGACGCAGCGCCGTCATGCGGGGCAGTTCCTTTTTGGTTTTCCGCCCCTTCGCCGCGCAAAAAAGGAATCCCACCGCTTTGTGATGGGATTCCCGCCATGCGGGTGGCCATAGCGCCTTTTTTCCGCATGGCTTGCATACGATGTCCGCCGGCCGGTATGCGGCCGCGCCGTCAGTGCTTGCCCGTCAGCCGCTCGCCCACGGCTCCGCCCGGATGAATCAGCGCAAACTGCTCGCTCCGATAGCCGGTCACCTCAATCAGCGCCGCCTGCAGCGCGTGTGCGATCATGCACAGCGCCGTGGTGCTCGTGGTGCCCTGGGCGTTGTACTTGTCCGTCTCCCGGTTCACGTGCTGCACCAGCAGGGCGTCCGCGGCCTGCGCCAGCGGGGATTCCGTGTTCTCCGTGATGGAGATGATCGACACGCCCTTGGCCTTGCAGATGTCGATGATGGGCAGAAGCTCCTTCGTCTTGCCGCCGCGGGAGGCAAAGATCATCACGTCGCCGGGCTGCAGAAATCCCGACGCGCCGTGGATGGCCTCCGCCGGGGAGATAAAGCGGGCGGGGCGCTCGATGCAGCACATCAGGTGCGCGATGTGCTGGCAGATGATGCCGGAATGGCCGCAGCCCGTGGTACCGATGCGCTCAGCCTTCACCAGCAGCTCCACCGCGCGGGAGAACTGCGCCTCGTCGAAGTAGGCCACCATCTCCTCAATGCAGGTCTTTTCGATGTCGTAGGCATTTCGCGCCGCATCCAGCGCCTCCCGGCTGATCATAACGGTCCCTCCCCTTTCATTTTCATCAGTATACCAGCAATTCCCCCATTTTGCAAGGATGTGCAAAAATAATGTTTTTCTTTATTGCACTTTTTTTGTTTTCCCCCTGTTGACCGAAAGCTTTATTTCTGATATAATTTTTGAAAAGGGGGTTGGAGCCATGACAAACATCAAAGCGCCATTCTTTGAAATCGGCCCGAAGTCCTACCTCTACGGACAGGACGTCATCGATCTGGCCATCGCCGCGGATCAGGCTTCCGAGAAATACGACGTGGACATCATCTTCACCACGCCGGTGGTGGAGATCGCGCGGGTCAAGGCCGCCACGAAGCGCATTCACGTGTTCGCGCCGCACATGGACCCGCTGCGCCCGGGCCGCGGTCTGGCGGATACGCTGCCGGAATCCCTGGTGGCCGCCGGCGCCGAGGGCGTGATGCTGAACCACTGTGAACGCCCGCTGGGCCTGGCGGTGCTGAAGGAGACCATCGCCCGCGCCAAGGAGGTCGGCCTGACCACCATCGTCTGCGCGGACTCCTGCACCGAGGCCAGCATGATCGCCATGCTGAAGCCGGACATCATCGTGGCTGAGCCCACGGAGCTGGTCGGCACCGGCATCAGCTGCGGCCCGGAGTACGTCGAGGCCGCCACCCGCGCCGTGAAGAACATCGATCCTGAGATCCTCGTGCTCACCGCGGCGGGCATCGCCAACGGAACGGACGTGTACAACACCATCATCGCCGGCGCGGACGCCACGGGTTCGTCCTCCGGCGTCGCCAAGGCCGTCGACCGCGCCGCCATGGTGGACGAGATGATCTCCGCCGTGCGCCGCGCCTGGGACGAGCGGCACGCCAAGTAAGTCCAATCAATGCAAAAAACATAGAGTCAAGGAGGAAACACACATGGAATTCAAGATGGTACAGAAGGAAATCGAACTGCAGTCCAGGGGCTGGATCCCCACCTTCCACGACATCTCCAAGGAAGTCATGGAAATCGTCGCCGAGTCCGGCATCAAGAACGGCACCTGCTCCGTGGTCTCCCACCACACCACCTGCTCTGTGATGGTGCAGGAGTGCTCCCACGACATCGACTCCTTCGATATCGAGTACCTGCAGCATGACCTGCTGGACATCATGCGCAAGATGATCCCCGACTTCGCCGAAGAGCATCAGTATCGCCATCCCGGCCCGATCCACACCCAGTACGGCCGCTTCGTCGATGAGCCCGGCGACTTCACCTCCATGAACACCGACGGCCACCTGCGCAGCGTGTTCTTCGGCCGCAGCGAGGTCATCACCATCAAGGACGGCAAGCTGGATGCCGGCGAATTCGCCCACATCTACTTCATCGACTGGGACCACGTGCGCGCGCGCCATCGCCAGGTGAACGTGACCGTCATGGGCACCGCGGAGGACGTGGAGGATCGCAAGTTCCACAACGGCGAGACCATCAACACCCTGCGCAAGTACACCCCCGAGGAGAAGGCCGACGACGTGCACTACACCCTGCAGCTGAAGCGCGACTGATTCCCCTTTCCCCGTCATCTCTTCGACCCGATCCGCCTTCGCGCGATCGGGTCGATCCATAAGAGGTCCATTATGCTGAAGATCGATATTCGCCGAAGGCAGATTCTGGAGCGTCTCGCGCGGGACGGCCGGGTCCAGGTCTCCCAGCTGAGCGCAGCCTTCGACGCCACCCCCGCCACCATCCGCAACGACCTCTCGGCGCTGGAGCTCGAGGGCCGGCTGGTGCGGGTGCAGGGCGGCGCGATTCCCGCGGCGAGCCCTGCGGCGCTGGGGGATCACACCTCCGAAAAGCAATCCATCGGCCGGGCCACTGCGCGGCTGATCCAGGACGGCGACCGCCTGTTCATCAACTCCGGCACCACGGCCCAGGCCGTGGCGGCCTCGCTGCGCGGCCACCGGGAGCTGCACATCGTCACCAACGCGCTGGCCGTCGCGCGGCTGCTGGGCGACACGTTCCACGTGCTGCTGCTGGGCGGCGAGCTGAACGCCCGGGACGGCTTCACCCACGGGGAGGACGCGCTGATGCAGCTGGCGCGCTACCAGGCGGACTGGGCGATACTCTCTGTGGACAGCATCTCCGCCTCCGAAGGCATCACGCTGTGCCACTCGGAGGAGACCGCCGTCAGCCGGCGGATGCTGGAGCGCGCCGGCCGGGGCATCATCGCCGCGGACCACACCAAGGTGGGCCGGGCGGGCTTCGTGCGCGTCTGCCACGCCGTCGCGCCCCTGATGCTGGTGACGGACAGCGCCGCAAATCGGGACGCGCTTCGGGCGCTGGAGGGCAACGGCGTTGAGATCCACATCGGATAAGCGGCGGCTGGTGGCCGTCTGCTGCGGGCTGATGTTCGCCTACGGCTGCTTCCTCGGGGCGATCCAGACCGTCATCGAATCCGTGGCCTCCGGCCTGAACCTGGACACCGCCGGCATGGGCGCGCTGGTCTCCGCGCAGCACCTGCCCGCGGCCTTTGTGCCGGTGCTGATGGGCGCGGTTTCGGATCGCATCGGTCGCAAGCCGGTCATCGCGACGTTCTGCGCCGTCTTCGGCGTCGGCCTGGCGATCTGCGGCAGCGCCCGCACGCCGTGGGTCTACGTCCTCGGCGCCATCGCGGTGGGCGCCGGCTACAGCGTCTGCGAGAGCGGCTGCTGCGCCGCCATGTCGGACCTTGGCCCGGACTGGGGTGCGCGGGGCATCAATTTGTCCCAGGCACTGCTGTGCCTGGGCGCGGTGCTCTCCCCGCTGCTCGTCCGCGCGGCCCATCTCAGCTGGCGCGCGGCGCTGTACCTCTGCGCGGGCTGCTATGCAGTGATGCTGCCCATTCTGCTGGTGGTGCGCTTTCCCCTGCCCGCGGCGGCGGAAACCCGCGCAAGAGGCGGCGCGCGGTCGCTGTTCTCCTCCCGGGCATTTCTCTGCCTGTTCGCCGCCATACTGCTGTATGTGGGGCTGGAAAACGGCTTCGGCTACTTCATCGAGAGCCTGATCTCGGGGCGCTTCCGGCAGACGGCGGTGTCCTGCGTGTCCCTGTACTGGCTGGGCATGATGCTCTCCCGGTTCGTATTCTCGTCCCTGCGCTATTCCGCCAAGCCGGTGCTGATCGGCGGCTTTGCGCTGAGCGCAGCGCTGTTTGTAGCCCTCACCGCCGCCCGTGCCGCCTGGCTCTCGCTGGCGATGTGCTTTCTGACCGGCTTTGCCTTCGGCCCGATCTGGTCCACGCTGGTGGCCGAGGCCACCGCGCGCCATCCGGCCCACGCGGGCGCGGTCTCCGGACTCATGAGCGCGGGCTGCGGCGCCGGCGGTATACTGTTCCCCGCGCTGACGGGCCTGGCCGCACAGCACTTCAGCCTGACCGCCGCCTTCGCCCTGCTGGGCGCTGTGGCGCTGCTGGGCGGCGCGCTGTGCGTGCTGCTGCCGGAGCAAAGGTCGCGGTAAATTCCTCGCGGCCGCCAATTGACGGCCGCTTCGGCCCCGCATTTGTTAAATCCTGCCCCTGCGACCCCCGGGAGAAATGCCTGCGCTTGACATTTCCCCCGGTTCTGTTTATAATGGAAAGGCCGTGGAGGTGTATCGAAGTGGTCATAACGGCCCTGACTCGAAATCAGGTAGGTGGAAACGCCTCGTGGGTTCGAATCCCACCGCCTCCGCCACCCAACAACGCTGATTTTGATACGAAATCAGCGTTGTAACTTTTTGGCTGAAAGCGCCCAGCCTATGGGCGTTCTACGATTTGTTCCGTTTGGATATTGCCGGTATACCCACGTCGAAAACAGCATCTTGTAGCAAAAATGGGGTCAATGGTCAAACGCAGGGGCTTTCTTGCGTTTAACCATTGGCTCCTTGCGTTTGACTATATACCCCTGCGTTTGGATATAGCCACCTTGCGTTTGGACATTGAATCCTGCGTTTGACTATTGATTTCAACCACAAAAAAAGCGGCGACATGCCGCTGGTGATTATGATCGTCTTGATGCGTAGAAACATGCTCTGGAACAGTATTTTGCCTGTTTGTAAGATGTGAACCCCTTCCCGCAAACCGCGCAGATAAAGGTGTTGAGCCGTTCGCCCTGAATCTCGCCCTGATGGCTGTACCACCAGTCATTACGACATTTGTCAGAGCAAAATCGCTGGGTCTTCCGCGCATCCTTCGGCAATACCTTTTTGCACTGTTCGCACCGCCTGACATCTTTATGCTTCTGCCGATGCACAAACACCTTCAGTGCAGAGACCTCGATGCCCAGCTCCGCAGAAATTTCCTTGTACTGCTTGCCCGCCACCCGCATGTCCAGAACAGTTATTTTCTCTTTATCGGTCATAGCAAAATGCCTCCTCTCGCTTGGTAGCCGCGAGAGGAGGCAAAAAGGGACGTTATGAATTTTGTTGATCAGACAGAAGCAGGCGAGTTATCGGATGCGTTCTGGGACAGCGTTTTACCGATGAGACTGAATACATCCGTGGCATCCTCGCCATATTCTAATGCTTTCCTCATGGCCCAATGCAAGGCGCATGATCGTGGGTTTCTTTCGGATCAAATCCGCGTTGAGGATATGCTGGATCAGCGCGCTGACATCCACCATTTGTTCCCGAAGGCGTATCTTATCCGGAATCATATTGATTCACGCGGGCAGTATAACCAAATTGCCAACTATGTCCTTTTGCAATCCGAAATAAACACCAAGATAATGGATGTAGCACCAAAGGCATACATGGCTGGGATATGGGATGCCATTCGAGAAGAGAAACCTGGAATCAGTGGCATTATTGACGAGAAGGATCTCCGGCACAATCTTGAAGAAGCTTGCATACCTGAAGGCTTTTCAGACATGACATTCGAGGACTACGATCGTTTTTTGGATGCCCGGAGAATTATGGCGCCGTTTTTCACGCCTTGCGTGCGGATTGTTCATATGTAATGATCGATATGGCGGGCTGTGCGGAAATGAATTGGAAGCAGCCATGAAGCTTTCATGATCCGATGACCACAAATGACGCTGGCCAGACGGCAATGAATCGCGGCATCGGTCCAAACAGGACGGGCGCATGAAACCATGCGCCCGTCCTGTTTTTTGATTCATGTCTCGCTACGCCATTGCCGCATCCGCCGCATCGATGTCCTTCAGCACGTTTTCGATGCAGGACGCCAAGCGGTCCAGGCACTCGCAGGGCTGCGCGGCCCGCGCCGCCTCCGCCCGCGCCAGCAGCGTCCGCATGCCCTCGCGATACCTCGCGCGGCCATCGACGTCAAAGTGCAGCGTCAGATAGCAGGGGAAGCCTGGGCCGATGCCGAACAGGCGCTCTAGGAAGAACTCGCCCGGCTGCGCCAGCTCCGGATGCACCTCGGACCAAGCGAACACGTGCTCCACGCCGTCGGAGAGCGTCTCCGGCAGTGCGCGGTCCCGCTGAGGGTGCCAGCAGTCGAAGAACAGTTTCTCCGCGTCCCCGAAAATGCCGGCGATGCGGTCCCGCTGGGCCGTGTCGACCGGTGCGTACAGCATCTCCACCGCGCGGTTCAGGTTGTCGTCGGCGCTGGAATCCGGGTCCTGCAGCAGCAGGCCGTTGCACAGGAAGGTGATCTCGGCGCCGGGGTTGTTCAGCGGCGAGAGGTACAGCTCGCAGCAGGTGCCGCCGTCCTTCCACAGCCGCGACAGCATGTCGTGGTTCTGGTACATGTGGGGGATCAGCCAGCGCGTGCGGTCCCAGCGCTGGGGCGGGTAGATCCAAAAGCCGTTGCTGGTGCCGAAGGAAGCGCCGAAATCCGCCGTCAGACCCCTGCGGTCCTCGGGCCTGACGAACACGCCGTGGCTGCCCACATCGATGAAGATGTCGATCTCGCGGCTCAGCTGACGGATCTGCGCCAGCTGCGCGGCGTCGAAGGTATCGCCCCAGCGCAGATAGCCTGAGGTGTTCACCAGCAGCAGCTTCTCTGGCCACTTGCCGCGGATGTAGCGCGCGGTGCGGGTGTTGATATCGTTGTAGTAATCGATGTCGGTGGCGAAGCGCCTGCACTTTTCGCATTCACAGCGGCCCTGGTCCGCCGCCTCCAGGTGGAAGCCGTCCACATCGAAGGTCTCGCCCACGTAGTCGATCACCCGGCGCATTATAGCCTCCGATTCCGGCGCGCTGGCGCACATGGCTTGGGGATTCGTGCCGCGCACGGCGGCGTTGCGGCCAATGATGCCGTCGAAGCCCCAGCTGTACACGCCCAGGCCGTAGATCAGCTTCAGGCCGTGGCTGTGCACGATGTCGATGACCTGGCGCACCTTCTGTACGCGCTCGGGGCTGACGGTGCTGACGATGTCGTCCTCCCAGCTGTGGTTGGTGATCAGGCCGAACACGTCGAAGCAGTTGTAGCCCGCCTTCTCCAGAAAGGCCATGGTCTCCTCCAGGGAATCCAGGGTGTCCTCGTCGATGCGGATTGACGGCCAGTCCTCATCCGTAATGGGCAGCTTGCGGGAATCGTTGAGCCAGCAGCCATAGGCGATTCTGTACTTGAACATAGCATAAGCCTCCTGCACCGTGGTTGGTCAGTTGATGCGCTTTTTCAGGAAGCGATCTAGGAACACCGCGCCCACCAGCACGACGCCCTTCACGATATCCTGATAGAAGGAGTGGACGCCCAGCAGGTTCAGTCCGTTGGCGATGAAGCCCACGATCAGCGCGCCGATCAGCATGCCGAACACCGAACCTTCGCCGCCGTCCAGGCTGGTGCCGCCCAGTATGACGGCCACCACCACGTCGAACTCAAAGCCGCTGCCCACACTGGCGTTGCCGGTGCCCAGGCGGGAAGAAAGCATGGCGCCGGCGAAGGCCGACAGCGCGCCCACCAGCACGTACAGCGTCACGCCCACCTTTTTCACGCTGATGCCCGAGAGCAGCGCCGTGCGGCGGTTGCCGCCGATGGCGTAGGCGTACTTGCCCAGCAGCGTCTTTCTCTGGATGAAATAGAACACCGCGAAGATCACCAGCGTGATCAGTATGCTGATGGGCACCGGGCCGATGTAGCCGCGCCCCAGCACGGTATAGCTCTTGCTCAGGCCCCGGCTGATGGAATTGCCTCCGGTGATGACCCAGGCCGCGCCGCGCACCGCGTACATGGTGCCCAGCGTGGCGATGAACGAGGGCACGTCCAGCAGCACCACCAGCGCGCCGTTGACCAGGCCCACGACAACGCCGATCAGCACGCACAGCGCCAGCGCCAGCGGGATCGGCACGCCCCACACCACCATCAGCGCGTGCATCGTGCCGGAGATGGCCATGATGGAGCCGATGGACAGATCGAAGTTGCCGGAGATCATCAGCAGCGTGACCGCCGAACCGGCGATGACCGTGGTGGAGACCTGCCGGAAAACGTTGGTGACGTTGGTAATGGTCAGAAAATCCCTGGAGAGTATAGTCAGCACGGCCATGATGAGCAGAAGAACGCCGACGATGACCAGCTTCTGATAATTTGACCTGTCAATTTTCGCTGCCCGCTTCATTGCTTTCTCCCTTCCCCATCGTCAGTATGTGCACCTGGTGGATATCCAGCTGGTCATTGCGCAGCGTCTGGATCACGCCGCCGCCCGCCATCAGCAGCACCCGGTCGCACAGCGCGGCGATTTCGTCGTATTCCGATGAAAACACCAGTATGCCCACGCCCTGGGCTGCCAGCTGACGGATGATGGTGTAGATTTCCTCCTTCGCGCCCACGTCGATGCCACGGCTGGGCTCGTCCAGCATCAGCAACTGGGTCTGGGCGTTCAGGCACTTGGCGATGACCACCTTCTGCTGGTTGCCGCCGGACAGCGTGCCGGCGATCTGCCGGGCGCTGTGCACCTTGATGTTCAGTTCCCGTATGTATTTTTCCGCGATCTCGGTCTTGTTGCCCTCGTTCACAATGCCCATGTGGCTGGTGTTTTTATAGTTGGTCACCGCGATGTTGTCGGAAACGGAGAGCTTCATGAAAAGTCCCTCGGTCAGGCGCTCCTCCGGCACCATGGCGATGCCACTGGCCATGGCCTGCTCCGGCGACTGGATGTGCGCGGGCTTGCAGTTCAGCCTGATTTCGCCCGATAGTATGGGGTCCAGGCCGAATATGGCCCGGGCGGTCTCGCTCTTGCCCGCGCCGCGCAGACCGTAGAAGCCCAGGATCTCGCCCCGGCGCAGCTCGAAGCTCATATCCCGTATGGCGGCGGTGGTCAGATGCCTGGCCTCCAGCAGCACGTCGCCGGGCGAGCGTCCGCCGGCTTCATAGCGGCTATGCACCACCTTGCCCACCATCATCTCCACCAGCTCCTCGCGGGTGGTCTTTTTGACTTCGCGGGTGCCCACGATGTCGCCGTCGCGCAGCGCGGTCACCCGGTCGCCGATGGTAAAAATATCGTCCAGCACGTGGGATATATAGATTATGGTTATCCCCTGCCGCTTCAATTTCCTGATTACGTTGTAAAGGCGGTCGGATTCCTGCCTGGAGAGCGCCGCGGTGGGCTCATCCATGATCACGATCTTGGCATCGGTGCTGACAGCCTTCACGATTTCCAGCAGCTGTTTTTCCGCGAAGCTGAGCGTGGAAACCCGGCTGTTCAGCGCGATATCTGGCGCGAATTCCCGCAGCACATCGAAGGCGCGGTCCTGGGTATGCCGGCACAGCACGCCCCAGCGGCTCTGCTCGCGGCCCAGCGTCAGGTTTTCCGCCACCGTCAGCTGCTCGACGATGTTCAATTCCTGATAGACGGTGCTGATGCCCGCGTTCATGGCATCGCGCACGTTTTTGCCGTGGAAGGGCTGGTTATCGATCAGTATTTCACCTGCGGTCATGTGCTCCACGCAGGTCAGAATTTTGATGAGCGTGGATTTGCCGGCGCCGTTTTCGCCCACCAGGCAGTGCACCGTGTTGCGTTCCACTGAAAAATCCACGCCCTTGAGCGCCATAACACCGGGATACTGCTTGACGATGCCCCGCATTACCAAAATACAGTCCATCTTAAACCTCCCATTTGGAACGCCAAGGGAGCTTGGGCTCCCTTGGCGGCGTCAGGTGTATTCAGGTTTACAGGCCAAGCTCGGCGCGGATATCCAGATCCATCTCCCATTCGTCCTTCAGGAAGGCTTCGGTGTCATCTATGCTCATATCCCAGCAGTTGATGACGTAGGAGGGAATCTTCGCGTTCTGGGTGTTGTCGTGCATGTCCATTTCGCCGTTGATGAGCTTCAGCATCATGTCGACGCAGGCGCGGGCGGTGACGCTGGGGCGCAGCGCCAGGGTGGCCACATAGGAGGAGGACGGATCCATGATCTTCAGGATCTCCTCGGTGGAGCCGTCGACGGAAGCCACGAACTCGGTCTTCACGGCGTAATCCTCGGCCTCGCCGCGGCCGGCGGCCTCCAGCGCCGCGATGGCGCCCATGCCGTTCTCGGCGTCATAGCCGAAGAACACATTGCAGCCCGGGTCCTTCTGTAGCACGTCGTCGGTGACGGAGTAGGCCACCTCGCGGTTGGATTCGCCGCCGTTGAACACGTACTCCAGATCCGGGAAGACTTCCTCCAGGCCCTTCACGAAGGCCAGCGTGCGCTGGTTGTGCGCCCACTCCACGGAGGGATCGCTGATGGTGACCAGCTTGACGTTGGTGTCAGGGAACGCCTCCTTGAAGTGCTCGCCCACCAACTTGCCCATCTGGATGGCGCCCTCCTCCTCGGAGATCTCCACCGAGGGATACAGGATGTCGCCGGAGGCCACGTTCACGAAGGAGACCACGGGGATGCCGGCCTCCTGGGCCATTTCGATGGAGAGCTCCATGGAAGCCTGGTCATAGGCCTGGCAGATGATGCCGTCCACCTTGCGGGCGATCAGGTCCTCCATGCCGGCGGTCTGGACCTCGGCGCTCATCTGGCCGTCGATAGGGATGAACTCAATGCCCAGCTCGTCGCAGTACTTCTGGGTCTGCACCTGGTGCGCGTGCTGATAGGAATCGTGCAGGCCCCAGAAGACCTCACCGATCACCAGCTTCTTGCCCTCCTCGGCCGTCGCACAGCCGAGCATCGCGGCGCACATCGCGACCGCCAGCAGCAATACCAACAATCTCTTCATAGTTTTTCCTCCTTCTTTTTTATCGGAACCGCGTTCCGATTGTTTCTCTGGAATGCCCGCGCGGCATTGGAACCATCGTTCCGCCGCGAACCAGCCTTATATTAACCAATGTCTTAACCTATATGGATATTATAGCAAAATAGAATCGATTGTGCAACAGCTGTTTTCACATTATGTATAAATAATATGGCAACATAAAGAGGCGCGGCTGTCGCCGCACCCCTTGTGCCGATCCTGATCTCTTCAATGTCGTTCTTATTGCCGGGAATGATGATCCAATGCAGGGTTATTCCTGTGACGCCGATGGCGACAAGCGTTGTCCCCGCGCCGCGCTAGGGCCGGATCCAGCGGAGGTTCTGCGGATTGTTGTAATCCCGCCCGATGCCGTCGTCCCGGTAGTACTCATAAGGCTGGGCGGAACCGAAGGTCAGGAATGATCTGCTGCCTGAAGAATACCGGGATGTCGCTGCAGGACCTTTCCCGGTTCATGGCGCTGGCCAGGGAGGGCGATCAGACGCTGCGTGAGCGGTGTGAGCTGCACAAAAAGCACAGAGATACCGTCATTGCAAGGATGGAGGAAATGCAAAAACATCTGGAAAAGGTGACATGGAAGGTGAATTATTACACAGAGAAGCTGGCGGAATATGAACAGGATAGTCTACCTGGGCCTCGTAGCTGGTGAACTGCTCGTCACTGTCCGTGGAAACACAAGCATAACCGGCGACCTTGCGCCGCGCTGTCGTCGCAATCGGTGCTGTGGTGAACAGGTTCCGGGTCTGCGGAATTTTAGTCACTGTTTTTGCCATCGTTTTTCCTCCTTGCCATTTCTCTCGCTTTCTCCTTCATTTCTGGCGTCCAGCTATCCGCCCGCGAGCGGTTCTGCCATGGACAGGCGACTGGACATGCCCGCCGTGGTGTTGCCGAAATTGTCAATGCCCGCGCCCGCCAGGCGGAAGCTGCTCTCCGCCTCGCGGATCTGGCGGTTGATGCTGTTGATATTACGGGAGAAGTTGTCGGATTGCAGCGACAGGGTGACCACCAGGTCGCGCAGCACTTCGGGCATGAGAGTTCACCACCTTGTGTTTGTGGCTTGAGGCCTGGCCATACCTCG
>JAFWBZ010000133.1 GCA_017537105.1 Clostridia bacterium
AAACAGCGGCGTGGAAAGGTAGCGGTCGCCGGTATCCGGCAGCAGGGCCACGATGGTCTTTCCCGTATTTTCCGGGCGCTTTGCCAGTTGAATGGCCGCCCAGGCCGCCGCGCCGGAGGAGATGCCCGCCAGAATGCCCTCCCGCCGTGCGAGCACCCTGCCGGTATCGTATGCGTCCTGATCGGTGACGGTGATGATTTCATCATATACCGATGGATCGAGCACCTTGGGCACAAAGCCCGCGCCGATTCCCTGCAGGCCGTGCTTTCCGGCCGGTTTCCCGGACAGCACCGCGGAGGTGGCCGGTTCCACCGCCACGACCCGAAGCCCGGGCTTCCGGGACTTCAGGTAGCGCCCCGCGCCGGTGATCGTGCCGCCGGTGCCCACGCCCGCCACGAAGATGTCCACCGCTCCGTCGGTGTCCTCGTAGATCTCTGGCCCGGTGGTCTCGAAGTGGGCCTTCGCGTTCGCCGGATTCTCGAACTGGCCAGGGATGAAGCTGTCCGGGATCTCCGCAGCCAGCGCCTCCGCCCTGGCGATGGCTCCGGCCATGCCGAGGCTGCCGTCGCTGAGCACCACCTCGGCGCCGTAGGCCTTCATCAAGAGCTGCCGCTCCACGGACATGGTGTCCGGCATGACGATGATGGCGCGATAGCCGCGCACGGCCGCCACGGCGCACAGGCCAATGCCCGTATTCCCGGAGGTGGGTTCGATGATGGTCGCGCCGGGCTTCAACAGCCCCCGGGCTTCGGCATCGTCAATCATGGCCGCGGCCACGCGATCCTTCGCGCTGCCCGCAGGATTCAGCGATTCCAGCTTCGCGAGCACGCGAGCCGCGAGCCCATCCGCCGCCTCGGTGTGCGTCAACTCCAAAAGCGGGGTATGCCCGATCAGCTGTTCCATGGATGTGTAGATCCTTGCCATCTTCCTTCTCCTCCCCCGTCCCGGGTTTCCGTCATACAAAAGCGGGAGTTCCGAATGGAAGCTCCCGCATACATGCTCACCTGCCGCCTCGCAGGTCGTCACACTGTCCGGAGTCCATTCGCAGCATCGGCACGACAACAGCACCCGTCTGCACGACAGGCGTAGAGGCGACAGCACCGGCGCCCTTCCCTGTTCATCATGCTTCCGCACACTCCCGACACATTTTTGTACAGTATAGCAGAATCCGCCCGCAAAGTCAATGAAAATGCACGGTTTCCGGCGAGACTTCGCGCATGCGCTTTCGAAATTGCAATCCCCGGACGGAACATCTCCCTCGCAATCTCCGAAGGAATCACGGGCCGCCCCTCTCTCCCGCAATTGACTTCTCCTGCCGCAGGCGGTATAATGACAGGTGCAAGGGGCGATTCTGCTGCCACTGAATCGCCGCCATGCCACGGCGATCGATCTGCATCGCCTGCGGAAAACCGGTGGGATCTGGCGGAGAAGGAACAGCAGAAAGGGAATCATATGAACAGAATTGGTGTCTTGACTTCTGGCGGAGACGCGCCGGGCATGAACGCCGCCATTCGCTCCGTCGTGCGCACGGCGCTGGATTTGGACATGTCGGTGGTGGGCTTCAAGCGCGGCTACAACGGCCTGCTGATGCGCTCGAAGGACCAGAACGACGACTTCGAAATCCTCACTGCGCGCAGCGTTTCCGACAAGATTCATCGCGGCGGCACGTTTTTGATGACTGCCCGCTGCCTGGAATTTCTCGAGCCCGAAACCCAGCGTCAGGCCTTGAAAAACCTGCGGGCGCTGGGCATAGAGGGGCTCGTATGCATCGGCGGCGACGGCACCTACAAGGGCGCCCAGGCCCTGAACGACCTGGGCTTTCCCACCGTTGGCGTGCCCGGCACCATCGACAACGACCTGGCCTACACCGATTTCACCATCGGCTTTGACACCGCGCTGAACACAGCCTGCGAGTGTCTGAACCGCATCCGCGAGACCAGCGATTCCCACGAGCGCGCCAGCATGATCACCGTGATGGGCCGCAACTGCGGCGACATCGCGTTGAACACCGCGCTGGCCTGCGGTGCGGAGATCGTGATGGTCCCGGAGAAGCCGTGGAGCCTGGAGGAGGTCGCCGAGCGCGTCAAGTGGGGCGTGCTGCGCGGCAAGCGCTCCATACTGATCATCTTCGCGGAGGGCGCGCTGAGCTCCCTGACCAGCGACCTTGCGGCCATCTGCGCGAGATACGAGAACCTGAAGGACATCTCCGTGCGACACGTGACCAGCTCGCAGATCGCCATGATCATCGAAGCGCTCTCCGGCCACGAAACCCGCTCCACCGTGCTGGGCTATATCCAGCGCGGCGGAAGCCCCTCCGCCCGCGACAGGCTGCTGGCCATACGGCTGGGCGCTTATGCGGTGGAACTGCTGCACCGGGACATCTCCGGCGTCGCCGTGGGCGAGCGCGGCCTGAAGCCGGTCCACGTGCCCTTTGAGGACGTTCAGAAGGGAACACACGCGGTGGATGAGGGCCTGTCCCAGCTGATCGACGTCATGGCCGTCATGACGCGCAAATAGTATGCCAAGCATTGAAATTACCGGGGTCGGTTCCGAACTCCAGGGGGTTGGACGGCTTCCGGACGGCCGGGTGGTATTCGTACCCGGCGCCATTCCCGGCGAAACCGTGGAATGCCGGATTGCATCTGACAGGGGACGCTTCTGCGAGGCGTCTCTTGTCGCTGTGCCAAGCGCGTCTCAGGATCGCGTCACCCCTGCGTGTCCGCACGCCGGGGAATGCGGCGGCTGCCAGGCGCGGCACATGGCTTACGCCCGAACGCTTGCGTTGAAGCGGCAAAGGGTCTTCGATGCCCTTGAACGCATCGGCGGCATCGACCATCCCGAGGTGCGCGACGCCCTGGGGTGCGCCAATCCCGACCGCACCCGGAACAAGGCGGAATATCCCATCGCCGCGCAGGGTGACACCTTTTCCATCGGCGCCTTCACGAGGGGAAGCCACAGGGTCCTCCCCCTCTCCGACTGCCTGTTGCAGTCCGAGATCAGCGTTCGCGCGTTGCGCTGGTTCTCAGAGAACCTGGCGCGCA
>JAFWBZ010000134.1 GCA_017537105.1 Clostridia bacterium
CCCGTGGAGCTGGGCGCGCCCTGCGACGACAGCTACACTGAGCCGATGTCCAACATCCGCAAGGTCATCGCCCGCAGCATGGTGGCGAGCCTGTCCACCATGGCCCAGCTGACCCACAACATCTCCTACGACGCCACCGAGGTCAAGAACGCCCGCGCGATGTTCAAGGCCAAGGGCGAGCCCTTCGGCATGGAGAAGATCTCCATCAACGACATCATCATGTACGTGGTGGCCCGCACGCTGATGCAGCCTGAGCACCGCGCCATGAACGCCAACCTGATCGACGACGGCAAGACCATGAAGTACTACCGCTCCGTCAACCTGGGCATGGCGGTGGATACCGAGCGCGGCCTGATGGTGCCCACCATCTTCAACGCCGACAAGATGACGCTGAAGCAGCTGTCCGACACCGCCAAGAAGCTGGCGAAGGAGTGCAAGGAGGGCAAGATCAACCCGGATTACCTGACCGGCGCCTCCTTCACCGTCTCCAACATCGGCTCCCTGGGCATCGAGAGCTTCACGCCCGTCGTCAACCCGCCGCAGACCGGCATCCTGGGCGTATGCGCCATGAAGGACGCCTTCCGCATGGTCAACGGCCAGATCGAGGTCTATCCCAGCATGAACCTCAGCCTGTCCTACGACCACCGCGCTATGGACGGCACGCCGGCCAGCAAGTTCCTGCGTGATCTGAAGACCAATCTGGAGAACTTCACGCTGATGCTGGCCAAGGGCTAAGAAGGAAACAGAGGCCGGATGCGGGCGTCGCGCTTTGCGCGAAGGCCCGCCCCGATCCCTGAAAAAACGTTTCCCGTTTCCGGTTCTGAATTGTTTTATGTAAGGAGTGTATTTTCATGTCCAAGCAATTGTACGTCGATCCGAACAAGGTCCGCGCACCCGGCAAGATCACCTTTACCGACATCCCCGTGAACACCTATCAGAAAAAGGTGAAGGACGAACTCGGCAACTTTACCACGGAGGAGTTCAAGAACATCTACCGCGATATGCTGGTCCTGCGTGAGTTCGAGACCATGATCCAGCTCATCAAGACCACCTCCGAGTATTGCGGCGTGAGCTACACGCATCCCGGCCCGGCCCATCTGGGCATCGGTCAGGAAGCCAACGCCGTGGGCGAAGCCTTCTGCCTCGACGTGGACGATATGATCTTCGGTTCCCACCGCAGCCATTGCGACATCCTGGCCAAGGGCCTGAGCGCCATCGAGAAGCTGGACGATGACAAGCTGCTCGACATCATGAAGAACTTCCTCGACGGCAAGACCTACGCCGTGGCCGAGAAGGAGCCCCACGAGACCGTGAAGGATCTGGCCATCAACTTCCTGCTCTACGGCGCGATGGCGGAGATCTTCGCCCGCGAGACCGGCTTCAACCGCGGTCTGGGCGGCTCCATGCACACCTTCTTCACGCCCTTCGGCATCTATCCGAACAACGCCATCGTCGGCGGCTCCGGCACCATCGCCATGGGCGCCGCGCTCTACAAGACGATCAACCGCAAGCCCGGCATCGTGGTCGCCAACCTGGGCGACGGCTCCCTCGGCCGCGGCCCCGTGCTCGAGGCGCTGAACATGTCCTCCATGGGCCAGATGAACGAGTTGTGGGAGGGCGACATGAAGGGCGGCCTGCCCCTCATGTTCAACATCATCAACAACCAGTACGGCATGGGCGGCCAGACGGTCGGCGAGACCATGGGCTACGATGCGCCCGCCCGCATGGGCGCCGGCTTCACGCCCACCCAGATGCACGCGGAGCGCGTGGACGGCTGGAATCCGCTGGCCGTGATCGACGCCTACAAGCGCAAGAAGAAGCTGCTGGAAGAGGGCAAGGGCCCGTGCCTGCTTGACGTCGTGACCTACCGCATGAGCGGCCACAGCCCGTCTGACTCCTCCTCCTACCGCACCAAGGAAGAGATCGAGGCCTGGTGGGCGCAGGATCCCATCGTGGAGTATCGCAACCAGCTGATCGAGGCCGGCGTGGCCACCGAGGAAGAGTGCGACGCCATCGTGAAGTACGTCAAGGACGCCATCCTGCGCAACTTCAAGCTCTCCATCGACGAGGAGATCTCCCCGCGGATGAACCTGGACAAGAACCCCGACGAGCTGGCGGACATGATGTTCACCAACGGCCATGTGGAGTCCTTCGGCGGCGATGCCAAGCCGGACGTCAACATGCCCATGGCGGAGTGCCCGCGCGTGCAGGCCATCGCCAAGAAGGAGCGCTGGGGCTTCGATGCCAGCGGCAAGCCGGTTTCCAAGAACAAGGTCTTCCAGCTGCGCGACGGCCTGTTCGAGGCCATCATCGATCGCCTCTACAAGGATTCCACGCTGGCGTCCTGGGGCGAAGATGTGCGCGACTGGGGCGGTGCGTTCGCGGTCTACCGCGGACTGACCGAGGCCCTGCCGTATCACCGCCTGTTCAACAGCCCGATTTCCGAGTCCGCCATCGTCGGCGGCGCCGTGGGCTATGCCATGGCGGGCGGCCGCGCGCTGGTCGAGCTGATGTACTGCGACTTCCTCGCCTGCGCCGGCGACGAGGTGTTCAACCAGATGGCCAAGTGACAGGCGATGTCTGCGGACATCATCAAGATGCCCGTGGTGCTCCGCGTGTCCGTGGGCTCCAAGTACGGCGCGCAGCACTCTCAGGACTGGTCCGCGCTGGTCACCCACATCCCGGGCCTGAAGGCCGCCTTCCCGGCCACGCCGTACGACGCCAAGGGTCTGATGGCCTCCGCGCTGGTCGGCACCGACCCGGTCGTGTTCTTCGAGTCCCAGCGCATCTACGACATCGGCGAGCAGTTCCACGAGGGCGGCGTGCCGGAGGAGTATTACGAGATTCCGTTCGGCAAGGCCGATGTGAAGCGCGCGGGCAAGGACGTCACCATCCTGACCTTCGGCGCCGTGCTGTATCGTGCCCTGAAGGCGGCGGACGAGCTGAAGGCGAAGTACGGCCTGGAGGCCGAGGTCATCGACGCCCGCACGCTGGTGCCCTTTGACTATGAGACCGTGCTCGAGTCCGTGAAGAAGACCGGCCGCCTGGTGATCGTCACCGACGCCTGCGAGCGCGGCTCCTTCGCCAGCGAGGTCGCCCGCCAGGTGACCGAGATGGCCTTCGACTACCTCGATGCACCGCCGGTCGTCGTGGCTTCCAAGAACTGGATCACCCCCGCTCACGAGCTGGAGGAGGCCTTCTTCCCGCAGCCGAGCTGGATCATCGACGCCATCAACGCCAAGATCCTGCCCATCCCGGGCTACACCAACACCACGAACCAGTCCCTCGCCAAGAAGCTCGAAAACGAGAGCAAGGGCGTCTGATCGATTCCCGTGGAAAAATGCCTGCCGTTCGGTTTTCCGGACGGCAGGCTTATTGTATGTTTGATTGCTGTGTGCGGGAGACTGCTCCGTCAGCGCCGGAGCCGACTCCGGATGTCCCGCAGGCGGTCCTTCAGCGTCTGCCGGGGCTGTACGGAGTGGGTGAATTCGATGGGATGGGTCAGATACCACGCCTGGGCGGTGACGGGCTCGTCGTCGCCGGGGGTGAGGCGGGTGTAGATGCCGTCCGAGTGCTGCCGCCAGGCCTTGGTGTTGTCGGCGAGCAGCAGCTCGAGGTAGTCGTTCAGGAAGGTGCGCAGCTCGGAGCTCGTCACGGGCACGCCCACCTCCACGCGTCGATCCTGGTTCCGGGTCA
This sequence comes from Clostridia bacterium, assembly GCA_017537105.1. Taxonomy (GTDB): domain Bacteria; phylum Bacillota; class Clostridia; order Christensenellales; family Aristaeellaceae; genus UBA2862. Next base: position 3,697 of record JAFWBZ010000134.1, read on the forward strand.
TGAAGTCCGCGGAGGAGAGGTAGAGCTGCATGTCGTCGCCCTCGCCGAAGGCGTAGATGCGGGAGTGCTCGAGGAAGCGCCCGACGATGGAGGTCACCGTGATGTTCTCCGTGCTCCCGGGGATGCCCGGCAGCAGGCAGCAGATGCCGCGGATGACCAGGTCGATCCGCACGCCTGCGCGGCTGGCCTCGCTGAGCTTGTCGATCAGCTCGCGGTCCGTCACGGAGTTGGCCTTGATGCGGATGCGCCCCTCCGCGCCCCGGGCGATCTGAGCGTCGATCATCTCCATGATGTGGTTCTTCATCGAATTGGGGGCCACCAGCAGACGCTCGTACTCGCCGGAGGAGTTGCCGATCAGCATGTTGTCGAAGAACGCCACGGCGTCCCGGGCGATGGCGGGGTTGGCGGTCATCAGGCAGAAGTCGGTGTAGAGGGTGGAGGTCTTTTCATTGTAATTACCGGTGCCGATCTGGGCGATGTAGCCCAGGCCGCCGCGCTCCCTGCGGGTGATCAGGCACAGCTTGGCGTGGCACTTCAGGTTTTCCGGGCCGTAGATGATCCGGCAGCCGGCCTCCTCCAGCTCCAGCGTCCAGTCGATGTTGTTCTGCTCGTCGAAGCGGGCGCGCAGCTCCATCAGCACGATGACCTCCTTGCCGTTCTCCGCGGCGGCGCAGAGCGCCTTGGCGATGGCGGAGTTGCGGGCCAGGCGGTAGATGGTGATCTTGATGGAGAGCACGTTGGGATCCTTTGCGCTCTGCCGCAGCAGATCGAGGAAGGGCTGGATGGACTGGTAGGGATAGAACAGCATCACGTCCCGCTGGGCGACCTGGTCCCAGATCGGCTGCTCCTCGTTCAGATAGGAGGGATAGACCGGGGCGTAGGGCGTCTCGTACAGCTGGGGCGGGCACTTGTCCAGCTGGTAGGCGTAGTCCAGCTTCAGCGGGCAGTTGCAGGTGAAGACCTGCCGTGCGTCCAGCTTCAAGAACGCCTGCAGCCGCTTGGCCAGGCGCGGCGCGCTGCCCTGCAGCTCCAGCCGCACGGGGGCCAGTCGGTCGCGCTTCTTCAACAGGCGCTGCATGTAGTTCAGGAAATCGGGATTCTCATCGTCGTATTCCTCGGCGTTCAGGCTGATGTCCGCGTTGCGGGTGATGGAGATGACCGCCTGTTCCAGCACGTCGTAGATCTTGAAGATCTTCTTCAGGTGGGCGGCGATGACTTCCTCCGTGCGGATGTAGTGGGTGCCCTCCGCCGAGGGCAGCAGAAGGATGCGCGGGACCACCGGCGGCACGTCCACGATGCCGATCAGCGCCTGCTTCGCGGCGGCGGCCTTTTTGCCCGCGCCCTTCTTGTCCGCTGAGGCCTTTTTGTCGCCGGATGCCTTCTTGTCCCCGGGCAGCTTGGCCGGGGGCGCCAGCAGCGCCGCGGCGTAGAGGGCCTTGTTGTGCAGGTGGGGGAAGGGATGGCTGCGATCGATCACCTGGGGGGAGAGCAGCGGGCGGATGTTGTCCTTGTAGTAGTTCTGCACGAAGGTGCGCTGCGAATCGGAGAGCGCGTCGTAGCGAAGCTCGCACACGCCCGCCTCCGCCAGCTCTCCGGTCAGCTCGCGGTAGATGGCATCCCGGCGCTTGACGAGCGGCAGCACCGCCGCGCAGATGGCGTCGATCTGCTCCGCCGAGGTCATGTTGGACTTGTTCTCCCGCTCCTCCGGCGCGATCATGCCCATATCGATCAGCGTGCCGACGCGCACCATAAAGAACTCGTCCAGATTGCTCGTGAAGATGGACACGAAGCGCAGCCGCTCGATCAGCGGCACGCCGGGGTCCGTCGCCTCGGAGAGCACGCGCTCGTTGAATTTCAGCCAGCTCAGTTCACGGTTTTGGGAATAATCCAGCCTCTGCAGTTCCGCATTTTCCACTTGTACCCCTCCAGATCCAATGGGCATCCTGACCCTATATTATCATTATACCAGACATGGACGGGTTTTCCAACCTGCAAAATCAAATAAAGAATGACAAGCGCCCGGATGATTCAAAAAAGCCGCCGTCAGGGCTTGAAATCGGGGAGAATATGCGATATAATCATGTTAAGACTGTGTTTCTGTACATCCAGGGAGCTTTCACAGCCAATTGACCAAGTCATGAGAAAGAGGTGTCCCCATGATTCGTATCGGTATGCTGACCTCCGGCGGCGACTGCCAGGCGCTGAACGCCGCGATGCGCGGCGTCGCCAAGACGCTGTACAACTCCAAGGAGGACGTTGAGATCTACGGCTTCCTGAACGGCTACCAGGGCCTGATCCACGGCCGTTTCCGCCTCCTGAGCCCCCGGGACTTCTCCGGCATCCTCACCAAGGGCGGCACCTTCCTGGGCTCCAGCCGCACTCCGTTCAAGACCATCCAGGTGATCGAGGAGGACGGCATCGACAAGGTGGCCGCCATGAAGCAGACCTATTACAAGCTGCAGCTGGACTGCCTGGTGGTGCTGGGCGGCAACGGCACCCACAAGACCGCGAACCTGCTGAGCGAGGAGGGCCTGAACGTCGTCACGCTGCCCAAGACCATCGACAATGACCTGTGGGGCACGGACA
>JAFWBZ010000135.1 GCA_017537105.1 Clostridia bacterium
CAGCGATGTCACCCATATTTCAAATGATGGGGGATGACAGGATGGCGGTGGATTTCACGCAGAACTCCTGCCGGGATTTCGTGGAGATGCTGGCCTCCAGTGCGCCCGTCCCCGGCGGCGGCGGCGCGGCGGCGCTGGTGGGCGCCCTCGGCACGGCGCTGGGCAACATGGTGGGCAGCCTGACCGTGGGCAAGAAGAAGTATGCCGGCGTGGAGGCCAAGATCCTCGAACTCAAGCGGAAATGCGACGGCCTGCAGAAGGAGCTCCTGGACCAGGTGGCCGCGGACGCCGAGGGCTTCGCGCCGCTGGCGAAGGCCTACGGCATTCCGAAGGACGATCCCGACCGCGATCAGGTGCTGGAGGCGGCCACCCTCGCGGCCTGCAGGGTGCCCCTGCACATCATGGAGCTGTGCTGCGAGGCCATCGGGGCCATCGCCGCGTTTGCGGAGAAGGGCTCGCGGCTGGCGGTGTCTGACGCGGGCTGCGGTGCGGCGTGCTGCAAGGCGGCGCTGCAATCGGCGTCCTTCAACGTGTTCATCAACACGAAGGCCCTCAGGGACCGGGAGGCCGCCGGGGCGTTGAACGCCCGGGCCGAGGACATGCTGAACCGGTACTGCGCCCTGGCGGACGAAGTCTTCGACGCCGTGCGGGCCAGCTTCCGGTAGACGACGGGGGAGGAATCGATCATGGCAAGGCTGCTGCTGGGCCGGGAGGTCTCCGAAGCGCTGGACGCCGGGCTGCGGATCCGCGCGGAGGCGCTGAGGGCGCGGGGCACCACCCCGATGCTGGGCATCGTGCGCTGCGGCGAGAATCCCTCCGACCTGTCCTACGAGCGCGGCGCGAAGGCCCGCGCGGAGAAGGTCGGCGTGGCGGTCGAGACCTTCGCGCTGCCGGAGGACGTGACCCGGGAGGCGCTGCTGGCACAGATCCGGGCCCTCAACGCCGAGGACGGCATACACGGCGTGCTGATGTTCCGGCCCCTGCCGAAGCACCTGCGGGCGGACCAGGCGGAGATCTGCAACGCGCTGGATCCCGCCAAGGACGTGGACTGCATGACAGATCTCAGCAACGCGGGCGTGTTCGAGGGCCGAAGTGATCTGGGCTTTCCGCCCTGCACGCCCCAGGCCTGCATGGAGATCCTGGACCATTACGGCATCGACTGCAGGGGCAAGAAGGCCGTCGTCATCGGGCGCAGCTTGGTGGTCGGCAAGCCGGTGGCGATGATGCTGATGGCACGGCACGCGACGGTCACCGTGTGCCACACCCGCACGGTGGACGTGCCCGGGGAGGCCCGCGCGGCGGACATCCTGGTGTCCTCCGCGGGCGCGCTGGGGAGCCTGACGAGGGACTGCGTGCGGCCCGGCCAGGTGGTGCTCGACGTGTCCATCAACTGGGACCCGGAGAAGATCAACGCCAGGGGCGAAAAGGGGGCCATCGCGGGCGACGCCGTGTTCGGGGAGGTCGAGCCCGTCGTGGCGGCCATCACCCCCGTGCCGGGCGGCGTCGGCAGCGTGACCACCAGCGTGCTGATCGGGCACGTGATCGAGGCCGCGGAGCGAAAGTGTGCATCGCGCGATTGATATGCGCAAAGGCTGCGGAATAGACCGATGATTGCGGCCCGGCGGAGGGAACACATACATGGGACTGAAGCGAATTCGCAATATGGAGGCGGGCGCGGTGCTGCGCGGCATGCTCTGCGCCTGCACCGCGGCGTGGCTGGTGGCCGCGCTGCTGGCGCCGGATGCGCGTGAGATGCTCCCGGGGCTGGGGCGTATCTGCACGCTGCCCGCGCAGCTGACCCGGGACTACTTCAAGCCGGAGCTGGGCAGCGTCTCCGGAGCGATGCTCAACGGCTTTCTGGTGGGCGCGCTGTGCTGCGCGCTGACCTTTCTGCCGGAGGCGAAGGTCACGGGCAGCACCGTGCTGGGCTACTTTCTGACCGTGGGCTTTTGCTCCTACGGCATCAACATCCTGAACATCCTCCCGCCGATGCTCGGCGTGTTCGTGTATTCGCGGATCCGGCGCCAGCCCTTCGGCCGGTTCATCCACTTCGCCATGTTTTCCACGGGCCTCGCGCCGCTGATCTCCGAGGCGCTGTTTCGCTACCCCGGCGCCGCGGAGGTGCACGGCGCGACGCTGCCGGGCGTACTGCTGGCGCTGGGCCTGGGCGTGGGGATCGGCTGCGCCATGCCCGCGCTGTGCGCCCATTCCCAGGCGTTCCACAAGGGCTACAATTTGTACAATGCCGGCCCGGCGGCGGGCTTTCTGGGGTTTGCGATCTACGCGATCCTCTACCGGACGCTGGGCATCGAGGCGCCCGCCATCATCGCGGACCTGGGCGAGGGCAGCCGGACCTTCGTCAACGCCTTCTGCATTTCCTTGTTCGCGCTGACGCTGGCCTGCGGCATCGCACTGGACGGGGGCATCCGCAGCTACGGCAGGCTGCTGTTGGACACGGGCTACCGGAGCGACTTCACCGAAAAGTACGCCCCCGGCACCTGCCTGGTGAACGTGGGCGTCTATGGGCTGTTCATCCTGCTGTATTACAATCTGATCGGCGCGAGGTTCACCGGCCCGACCATGGGCGCGGTGTTCTGCATGCTCAGCTGCGCCTGCAGCGGCGCGACGCCCTGCAACGTGTTCCCGATGATGGTCGGCTACTTCCTCGTCTCGCGGTTCGGCACATCGGCCCTCAACGCCCAGGGCATCATCGTCGGCTTGTGCTACGCCAGCGGCCTCGCGCCCATTGCGGGGGAGTACGGCGTCCTGGCCGGGATTGCGGCGGGCGCGCTGCACTACTGCCTGGTGACCAGCGTGCCGGCCATCCACGGCGGCTTCAACCTGTACAACGGCGGGTTTACCGCGGGCATCGTATGCTTTGTCCTCGTCCCGATCCTGGAGCACTGCGGCAGGAAGAAGCGCTCAAAGACGTAAGAATCAAACCGCGGACCGGCGCTGTGTTCCGGTCCGCGGTTTCTGCGGGAGGTGTGCGGGATGCGTTTTCGCAGGCTGCTCTACGGGTTGATCGCCGCGCTGATGGCGACGGCGCTGGGGCTGATGGCCGTCAGCACCGCGAGGGAACAGGGCTGGCGCGCCGTGGGCATGGCGTTTGTCTGGGCGCTGCCGATCCTGGGCGTGCTGGGGCTGGTGTTTCTCGCCATCGGGCTGATGGACCGGCGGGACGCGCGCATGAAGAAGCGCTATTTCAACATGGGCCGGTGCGTCCGGGGCACCGTGGTCCGCATCGAGCGCCCGATGGCGCCCAGCGCGAGGCTTCCCTATGAGGTGATTGCGGAGTATGCATGCGACGGCAGAACGTACACCGCCGCTTCCGGAAAGCTGCCCGGCCAGCCCCGCGTCGGGGTGGGGGACGCCATCAACGTCTACTGCAACCCCGACGATCCCGCCGACAACCGCATCCTCGACATCGACGTGATGTGAGGGCCGGGTGCCGGCCTTTGCGGCAGAGGGATCATTCCTTCCCGCGCGGGGCGCAGGGCGTCCCGTCTGCGATCACCGCGTCCACCGGGACGTCGTGGGCCTCCGCCTCCAGGCGGTCGAACAGCTGGAAGTCGTAACACAGCGCGATGGTCGGGTGGCGGGGCTCCCGCCGGAGGAACCGGTCGTAGTAGCCGCCGCCGTAGCCCACGCGGCGGCCCTCGGGATCGAAGGCCAGGCCGGGCACCAGCACGAGGGCGTCGCCGTCGTCGGCCGCGGGGCCGTTCGCCGCGGGCTCGGGGATGCCGAAGCCGCTCTCCACAAGGGCGTCGAAGCTGTCGATCCAGAGGAAGGCCATCTCCCCGTCGAGCACCTTCGGCACGGCGACGCGCTTGCCGTCCGCCCAGGCGCGCTCGATGATGGGGCGGGTGCGCACCTCCTGGTTGAAGGCGAGGTAGGCGTACAGCGCCCCGCATTGCCGGTATTGCTCCGTCCGGAACAGCTTTTCCGCCAGAACGGCGCTCCGCACCCCGATCTCCTCCGGGGCCAGGGAGCGCTTTTTCGCGCCGATCGCGCGGCGCAGGGCCGCCTTATCCATGGGCCGCCTCCCTTCCCGGATGGAAGAGGA
>JAFWBZ010000136.1 GCA_017537105.1 Clostridia bacterium
AGAAGCGGCGGGGGGACCGATTCGACGCGACGCTGGTGCGAAATCTGGATCCGCTGCATTGGTTCATGCCCTACATCTACCCCAATCGCGCGGACAACGAGGCGTTCATCCGGGAGGAGTTTGACCTGACCAATCTGAACGCATTTCTGGAGAAGAAGAACGAAGGGCTGGACAAGGCGCACCGCTACACCATCTTCCACGCGGTGTCCGCGGCGATCGTGAAGGCCGTGACGCTGCGCCCCCAGATGAACCGCTTCATCCAGGGCCGAAGGCTGTACCAGAGGGACGAGCTGAGTCTCGGATTTGTGGTGAAAAAGCAGTTCAGAGACAACGCCGACGAGGGCCTGGCCTTCATCAAGTTCCCGGAGGACACCACCATCGACAGCCTGCACGAGCGCATCATGGCGGAGATCTTCGAGTGCCGCTCGGACAAGATGGACAACTCCACCAAGGGCATGGAGATGTTTACCCACCTGCCCCGGTGGCTCATGCGGATCGTGATGTGGGTGCTGCACCGGCTGGACTTCTACGGCAAGGTGCCCTATGACCTCATCAAGGCCGACCCCAACTATGCCTCGGTCTTTCTCACCAACCTGGGGTCCATCAAGCTGAACGCCGCCTACCACCACCTGAGCAACTGGGGCACCACCTCGGTGTTCGTGATCATCGGCGAGAAGGGGCGCAAGCCCGTGTTCCACGAGGACGGCACCTTCGAAATGCGCGACATGCTGAGCGTGGGCATCACGCTGGACGAGCGCATCGCGGATGGCTATTACTACGCGCAGACCGTTCGCCTGGTCAAGAAGCTGATCGAGTGCCCGGAGCTGCTTGACCTGCCGGCCAACGTGCCCGTGGAGTATTGACGAAGGCGCTTTTTGCGTTTCACTGCCCGATATCGAAAGATTTCCGCATGGGAGGAGACAGATATGTCCACCGTGAAGACGCCCTGGGAGCCCTGGATGGGCGAGGTGCCGATGCACCTGGAGTATTTTCAGGGCTCAATGGTTGAAAAGGTCGAAGACATCGCCGAGCGCATGCCCGACGTGACGGCGCTGGAGTTCATGGGCGGAAAGACGCCCTATTCCAGGCTGGCGGAGCAGATCCACGAGTGCGCCCGGGCGCTACAGCAGATCGGCATCCGCGAGGGGGACAAGGTGACCCTCTGCATGCCCAACGCGCCGCAGACGGTCATCATGTTCTACGCGGTGAACATGGTGGGCGCCATCGCCAACATGGTGCACCCGTTGTCCGCCGAGGGCGAAATCGAGTTCTATCTGAACGATTCCGAGTCCGTGGCTGCGCTGACGCTGGACCAGTTTTACGGCAAATTTGCCAGCATCCGCAAGAACACGCCCTGCCTGAAGCACCTGATCATCGCGGACGTGGCGGATGCCCTGAATCCGCTGATGAAGGTTGGCTACAGACTCACCCAGGGGCGCAAGATCCCGAAGCTGCCCAAGGACGCGGACGTGCTGCGCTGGAAGCCCTTCCTTGCGGACGGGCGGCGGTTTGCCGGGGATCCCCGGGTGAAGCGCGTGGGGAGCGATCCCGCGGTCATCCTGTACTCCGGAGGCACCACCGGCATCACCAAGGGCATTCTGCTCTCCAACCTGAACTTCAACGCGCTGGCGGCGCAGATCATTGCCACCAATCCCATCTGGCGGGTTGGCGACAAGATGCTGGCCATCATGCCCATGTTCCACGGCTTCGGGCTGGGCGTCAGCATCCACTCCATGTTGGCCAACGGCGGCTGCTGCATCCTGGTGCCCCGGTTCACGCCCAAGACCTACGCGGAGCTGCTTCGCAAGCACAAGCCCAACTTCATCGCGGGCGTGCCCACGCTGTATGAAGCGCTGCTGCGCATCCCCAATCTGGAGAACCTGGACCTGTCCTGCCTGAAGGGCGTCTTCTCCGGCGGGGACAGCCTTCCGGTGGAGCTCAAGCGCCGCTTCGACCGATTCCTGAAGGAGCACGGCTGCGAGGTGGAGGTGCGCGAGGGCTACGGCACCACCGAGTGCGTCACGGCCTCCTGCCTGACGCCGCTGACCAAGGCGAAGGAGGGCTCCATCGGCATTCCCTTCCCGGACACCTACTACAAGATCGTAAAGGTGGGTACCGAGGAGGAGGTGCCCTACGGCACTGAGGGCGAGATCTGCCTGGCCGGGCCCACGGTGATGCTGGAATACGTCAAGCACCCCCAGGAGACCGCGCAGACCCGTCGTGTGCACGCCGACGGCATGACCTGGATTCACACCGGCGACCTGGGCGTGATGGACGACGAGGGATATATTTATTTCCGGCAGCGCATCAAGCGCATGATCGTCACCAGCGGCTACAACGTCTATCCCAGCCAGATCGAAAACATCCTCGACGCCCACGAGGCCGTGCACCTGAGCTGCGTCATCGGCGTGCGCGATCCCTACAAGATGCAGAAAGTCAAGGCCTACGTCGTGCTGAAGCCGGGCTACGAGCCCTCCGAGGCCACGCGCCAGATGCTGATGGAATACTGCAAAAAGCACATCGCCAAATACGCCATGCCCTATGACATCGAGTTCCGGCCCGACCTGCCCAAGACGCTGGTGGGCAAGGTGGCCTATCGCGTGCTGGAGGAGGAGATGGAGAAGGCTGCGCCACACGGCGCGGCTCCGTCGCAGGCGTGAGTGTGGCAGGGAAGAGAGAGTGCTTCGGCGCTTTCTTTTTCTTATGCGATGTTTTTTGAATTGCAACCCGATATTCAAGCTTGATTTCAGGATTCCCTGTACAATGAAGCTATCCGAGAGAAACCAGAAGAGGAGTGGAGAACGATGAAAAAGATCACTGCGGCGCTGCTGGCGCTGGCCATGCTGCTGGGCATGACAGCCGTTGCCGGCGCAGAGACGTCGAACAATGGGACCACCGCGGAGGCGCGCGCGGTCATCGAATCGGCGCTGAACCTCGCCAATAACCCCGATCAGGCGTGGACGTACTCGGCAGAGGCCGACGCATGGACGCTGTCCATCGTTTCGGCGGTATACAACCCCGTGATTCCGGAGGAGGAGGGCGTGTCCGTGTGCGTGCCCGGCGCGTATGTCATCGGCATCGATACCGACGGCGACGGCGTGGCCGATGTGACGGCAGGGAATGATGCCGACACGGTGAACGGCGGCCTGGTCATCGACTACGACGCCGAGGTCACCTCCACCCACGGGCAGGTGTACACCGCCGCCACCGCCCCGGTGATTTTGAACACGGGCGCGGCGGGCTACGGCAATTCCAGCAACACGCTGGCGTCCTCCACCTACGCCGCCGAGGGCTACATCAACGTATCCTGCGGCAACCGGGGCAAGCAGGACAGCTATACCGATGAAGACGGCAACGCCGTCTACACCGGCGACGCGCCCTCCTGCCTGGCGGATCAGAAGGCCGCGGCGCGATTCGTCAAATACAACATCCTGCTGGGCAATCTGCCGGGCAGCGTGGATTACTGGGTCTCCACCGGCGGCAGCGGCGGCGGCGCCCACGCGGTGATGTTCGCGGCTACCTCCAATCATCCCGATTTCTACGACTACCAGATCGAGGTCGGCGCGGTAGGCGTCTACCGCAACGCCGACGGCAGCTACGACATCACTGTCACTATCGACGGCGAGCAGGTTTCGCTGTCCGACGGCGCCTGGGGCTGCGTGGGCTACAGCCCGATCACCTCACTCTACGAGGCGGACATGGCCATGGCCTTCGAGTACTCCCTCGACTCGGACTACGCCTTCAGCACCGAATTCCAGAGGGCGCTGGCGGGCGCGCTTTCGCTGGAATACATGGAGCATGTGAACGCGCAGGGCTGGACCGTCGACGAATCCGACCTGCAGGCGGATCTGGACGGCGACGGCCTGTGGGCCACCGGGGACATCCCCGTGACCATCGAATACGACGAGGAGACGGGCAGTTATTCCGGCACCTATCTCGACCTGTATCGGGCAAAGTTTGCCGCAAACCTCGAAAACTACCTGCGCGGTCTCGATTATGCGAGCGGCTGGACCTGGTTTGACGCGGACGGCAACGCCCTGTCTGACGAGGATTTCGCGGCGATGACCCTCGCGGACAAGGTGCAGGCGTTCCTTGAAGGGCGCTACGACAAGGGCAGCTCCGGCAGGGGCGGCATGGGCGGCCGCGGCATGATGGGCCCCAGCGGCATGAACGGCAGGATGGACTTCATGGGCGGCGGGCGGCCGGACCTCGCAGACGGCGAAATGCCCGACTTTGCCGACGGGGACTTCCCCGGAGACATGGGCGGCGGTCGCGGCTTTGACAACGGCGCCGTGGCGGAGAACAGTGCCGGCGACGAGCTGGACGTGGGCACCCCCGAGGCGGGAACCACCCAGGCCAGCGGAAGCGCCACGGATTCCCAAAACTATGCGACTTACGACGACATGCTGGCCGCCTATGCCGCCGACATCGCCGGGATCGAGGCGGGAGACGCCTATGGCAAGAACATCGTGGACCTGTACAATCCGCTCAACTACATCGGCGCGGAGGGCACGGAGAATCCGACCTGGATGGTGCTGCTGTGCGGCGCGGCCGAGGGGGACATCTCCATGCTGAATTCGCTGAATCTGGAGATCGCCGCGGAGCTTGCAGGAATTGAGACCACGGCGGAATGGCAGTGGGACGGCGGCCACGTGCCCAGCGAGATCTTTGGCAGCTCCCTGGCGCTGCGCGTGGACTACATGTACGGCTATGAAGAGGGCGCCGCTGCGGAGCCCATCGAGATTGACGTGCTGGATTCCGAGCGTCAGACGGAGAACGGCACCGCCGAATCCGCCACCGGCACCGATCTCACCGACTGGGTCCACGTCGAGGTGACGGAGTATGACGGGGACTACGGAATGGCCGTCGACTTCTCCCTTGAGGACATCGCGGCCTACCGCACCGCCGCCGCCAGCAAGGCCACCCCGGGCTTCGATGTGATCGACTACGGCCAGGAGGACTATGTGTTTGGCGACAGCGATACCGATGCGCGCCACTGGAGCGAGTGGGTGTTGAAGGCATTGGAGGAGAATCGGGAGATTCTCGAGCCGCTCTTCAACGCTGGCTGAGTGCGCTGAAAAAGCTTATGCGAAAACCCTTCGGTCTGCTTTTCAGATCGAAGGGTTTTTGCATGCCGCGCCGGCTACTTTTTCAGGCGGCGCGTGCGCTCCGCGGTGAACCGGGCGATGTGCCGCCACAGGCCGGAAAGCTGCCGCTTGTGAGCGCAGAGCTTTTCCGTGCAGTTCACGCAGTAGAGATATTCGTTGGTCTCCTCCGAAAAGCGCTCAGGGTGGAGGAAGAAGGTGACCTCCCATCGGGCCAGCAGGGCGACGGAGAGGATCAGCAAACTCCACGTGTAGGGCTTCTGCACGAAGAACAGCGGCGTGAACATCATGGCGTAGTCCCAGTTATAGATGCGGCAGGTGCTGCAGCACTTGTTCTTCAAAAGCCAGGACTGGAACGGGCAGAAGAAGAGGATGCAGATCATGTCGCACACGGAGTAGGCGCAGCAGAGCAGGAGCATGATGCCGTCGTCCAGCAGCCCCGCCATGTGCATGGCGCCGATGATCCCGTTGAAGCCGATCCAGACCAGCGCCACCAGCACCACGGCGTTGTTGTCCTGGATCTCGATGTGCGTCTCGCCGGACTTTATGTAGTTCCGGGCGAACTGCTTCTGGCAGCCGGGACTTTCAAGCCTCGAAGGGAAGAACCGTAGGACCATTTCCACGGTAAACACCAGCCAGATCACCACGATGATGGCCGGGCGCTCCTCGATCCTGCGCCCGATGTCCGCGCCGCCGCGGACCCGGTAGGAGATGTACATTGCCAGGAGCGCTGCGAACAGCAACGACCGATAGACCAATCGAACGTAGTGCAGCGTGCTCACGGGTGTCAGCCGCACGCGCCGCCGGATGGGTTTCGCGTTCATACCTTCCTCGTCTGCCTCCCGAATGGTCGGGATTCTCCGTCGTGCAATGCCCTGTCCCGCGACGCGGCCGCAGCGGCTGCGAATGCGGAGGACGGGCGCGGGGGGAGATCGCCCCCGCACCTTGCATTATAGCAATGCTTTTCCCAAAAGGCAAGCCCGCGCCCGACAATACCCGCAGACAAATATGAGGGATGGATGCCGGCGATCACTTCATGTGCGGTTTGAAGAGCAGCGCATTCAGCAACCCGAACACCACGGCGGCGGTGATGCCCGCGGCGGTGCGGGTGACGCCGCCCACGAAGGCGCCGATCAACCCGTAGCGGTTCACCGCCTCGATGGCGCCCATGGCCAGCGAGTAGCCGAAGCCCGTCAGCGGCACAGTGGCGCCTGCCCCGGCGAAGTCCACCAGCGGCTTGTAGAGGCCCAGCGCCGTGAGCACGGCGCCCGAGACCACAAAGATCACGAGGATGCGCGCATTGGTCAGCTTGGTGTGCATGATCAGCGCCTGCCCGACGCAGCAGATCAGCCCGCCGACGGCGAAGGCACGGGCAAACATCATGAGTGTTTCCATGTCAGTCACCTCTTTCGATGCACACGGCGTAGGAGATGCCGGGAATGCTCTGACCCTGCTGGGAGCTGGTGGGGGAGAGCATGGCCCCGGAGCCGGACAGCAGCACCCGGCGAAACTCCCCGCGCTCGATGCGCTTCATGATCCATCCGCAGCTCACCGCCGCCACGCAGCCGCAGCCGCTTCCGCCGGCGTGGACATCCTGCTCCTGCCGGTAGAGGCTCGCGCCGCAGTCCACCAGGCGGTCTTCAGGCACGTCGATGCCGGCCTTCCGAAACAGCTCCAGCAGCAGATTTCGCCCGATCCAGCCCAGGTCGCCGGTGACGATCAGGTCGTAGTCGGCAGCCTCCTGCCGGGTGTCCGCCAGGTGGGCGGACAGCGTATCGAATACTGCCGGGGCCATCGCAGCGCCCATGTGGTTGGCGTCGGAGATGTTCATGTCGATCACCCGGCCCAGCGTGCCGGAGGTGATGCGCAGCCCGCGCCCCTCCGCGCGCAGCAGCGCGCAGCCGCAGGCCGTGGCCGTCCAGGAGGCCTGGGGCGGCCGCTGGGTGCCCAGCTCCAATGGAAAGCGGAACTGGCGTTCTGCGGTGCAGAAGTGGCTGGAGGCGCAACACAGCGCGCTGTCCAGACCGCCTGCGCTGATCAGCGCCGCGCCCAGCACCAGCGCCTCCACAAAGGTGGAGCAGGCGCCGTACAGCCCCAGGAAGGGCGCTCTGAGCTTTCGCGCGGCGAAGGAGGTGGCGATGATATGGTTGTTCAGGTCTCCGCCGAGCAGCGCGTCCACCCCGCCGGGGGAGAGTCCCGCGTCGTCCAGAGCGTCCCGGGCGCAGCGGCGCACCATCTCGGATTCCGCCAGCTCCCAGCTCTTCTGGCCCAGCAGGTCGTCCTCCAGGATCGCATCGAACCACTTTCCCAGGGGGCCTTCGCCCTCCTTGCCGCCGGCGATGCTGCGATGGGCGGCGATCACGGGAGGACGGTCATAGCGCAGCGTCTGCGCCCCGAGCCGGCTCATGGCAGCCACCCCCGAATCAGCCAGTAGAGCGCCCCGATGACCACCGAAGTGGCGATGCCGTAGGCCAGCACGGGCCCGGCCAGCGTGAACAGCCGGGCACCCACGCCCGCCACTGCGCCCTCCCGCTGGAATTCGATGGCCGGCGCGGCCACGGAGTTGGCGAAGCCGGTGACCGGGATGGCCGAGCCCGCCCCGGCGTACTTGCCGATGCGGTCGTAGACCCCCAGGCCGGTGAGCGTGGTGCCGAGGAAGATCAGCACGCCGGTGGTGAACATGGGGTTGGTGATCTCGCCCAGGTTCAATCCCTCCGCCCACAGGGAGATCGCCTGGCCCAGGCAGCAGATCGTGCCGCCCACCCAGAAGGCCCGCAGATAGCCCCGCAGCATGCGGGAGCCCGGTGTCGCGCGGGAGACGACCCGCCGGTACTGCGCGGGCGTGTAGGGCTGCCGGCTCATGACCGCACCTCCTGTTCATGGCGGAGCGCGAAGGCTTCCTCGCGCGCGGGCATGCGGATTTCACTCTGGCGTCGGGCGACATCCGGTTCGGCGGCGATGGGCGGCAGGGTGTGCCGACCGGAGCCGTTCCGGAATGGAGACAGCGATGTTTTCATGGCGAGGATCCTTTCGCGGGGGCTGTCTCAAAACGGTGGGCGGTAACGGCGCGCGGATTCGGGACGCCGCAGACGGACGGCGGCCGCGCCGCGCGCCGCTGTCGAATCGTATCGGCGCCGCGCCGGACAGACTTCGACCGTCGGCGTCGTCGGCTTCGCCTTCCGCCGCTCCCGCCTGTTTTGAGACCATTCCTTTTTTCGCCATTGTGCGCGGAAGGGCGGGAGATTATGCGCCGCGGCCATATTTAACCCGTCGGTGGTTGTCCGGCGGGCGCCTGTCATGCTATAATGGCGCAAAAATCGCGGGGGAGTGCCTTCCTTGTCTTGGAAACGCATATGGAAAAGCGTCGCCGGCGCGCTGGCGGGGCTGGCAATATTGAATGCGTTTTGCGCTGTTTATCACAATCCGTCCCCCTATCAGTGGGCGGAGCACCGTGCGACGGACACCATTCGCAAGCCCCTCAGCTATGACATACAGGCCAAGGAAGGTTTCTGCCTTGTGCAGGTGGACGAAAACGGCTACAGCAACCCGCCGAAGGCCGGCGACGAAGAAATCTCCGTGCTGATGATGGGATCCAGCCACACCGAGGGGTTCAATATGCTGCCTGGGCAGATTGTCTCGGCGGTGCTGGAGCGGGAACTCCGGGCCGCGGGAAGGACGGGCAGGGTGTACAATATCGGCGTGTCGAGGCACATCTTCGCGCGAAACGCGGCGAACATGCCGCGCGCCCTCGCCCGCTTCAGACCGACGGACTTTGTGGTGATCGAAACCAGCAGCGTCGTCATGACCTCGATGATGGTCTGGAACGCTATGCACGACGTCTATCCCAGGCTCCCGGCGACGAATATCCCCCTGAGCTTCATTACGCACCAGCCGCTGTTCAAGCGAATCTACAAGCAGATGCTGGACCTCTTGTTCGCGGATGCGGACCCGGAACAGGAGGAGGGCGGCACGCTTATGCAGCTGATGACGCCGGAAAACCTGGAGCTGTACGAGCAGGCGCTGACAGAGTGGTTTGCTTTGCTCTCCGAGCAGGCCAGGGCGGCGGGCGTGCGCCTGATCATCATGTACCATCCGCACCTGATTCCTCAGATGGACGGCAGCTTTGCCTCGGATACCATCGAGCCCTGCCTCGCGGCATTTCGAAGCGCCTGTGAGAAGACGGGCGTGATCTTCCTCGACCTGACGGAGGCGTTCATGCGCGCTGCCGAGGACGAGCACCGGCTGCCCCACGGCTTTGCCAATACGGCGATGGGCATCGGCCACCTGAACCCGACCGGACACCGAATCGCCGCTGAGGAGCTGTGCAGGGTCATCCTGGAAGAGGAGGCGGCAGTTCAATGAGTTTTGTCAGCATCCCCTTCTTCGTCTTCTTTGCCGTCGTGCTCATCCTGCAGTGCCTGCTCCGGAAGCCGCGCGCGCGGCACGTCGTATTGCTCGCGGCCAGCTACGTGTTTTACGGCTGGTGGGACTGGCGCTTCTGCGGGCTGATGCTCTTCGTCACGGCGATCGCCTACGTCACGGCGCTGGCCATCGAGCGCCGCCGGGGTGACAAGGCGCCGCTCGTGATCGGCGTCGTCGCGCCGCTGGCAGCGCTCTTTGTGTTCAAGTACGCCAATTTCTTCCTTGACGGCTTCTGCGCGCTCTTCCGCATACAGAGGGCCAGCGCGCTCAGGATCATTCTTCCGGTGGGGATCTCATTTTATACCTTTCAGAGCCTGAGCTATACCATCGACGTCTATCGCGGGAAGCTCCGGGCGTGCCGGGATCCCGTGAGGTTTGCGCTCTACGTATCCTTTTTCCCGCAGCTGGTGGCGGGCCCCATCGTTAAGGCCAACGAATTCATGCCGCAGCTGGACGAGGACCGCCGCCCGACGCCCGCCAGGGTCAGCCGCGGGCTGACCGAATTCTTCTTCGGCGCCTTCAAGAAGGCCGTTCTGGCGGACAACATCGCGGTGTTTTCCGACGCCGTATTTGGCGCGGTGGGCGCCTATGGCTCCGCGACGGTTGCGCTGGCCGTCGTGGCCTATGCCCTGCAGATTTATTTTGATTTTTCCGGCTATTCCGACATGGCGACGGGCGCTGCCCGCTGCTTGGGATATGATTTGCCGGTGAACTTTGACCTGCCGTACATCGCCAGAAACGTTTCGGAATTCTGGAAGCGCTGGCACATCAGTCTCTCCAGCTGGCTGATGCAGTACCTGTATATCCCGCTGGGCGGAAACCGGCGGGGGAAGGTCCGAACCTATGTCAACCTCATGGTGACCATGATACTCGGCGGCCTGTGGCACGGCGCGGACATGAGCTTTGTGATCTGGGGGCTTTTGCACGGCGCGGCGCTGTGCGCGCACAAGGCGTACAGCAGGCGCCATCCGCCGAAGCCGGGCCGATGGCGCCGCGCGGCGGCCAGCGCGCTCACCGTCGCCTGGGTCACGCTGCTCTGGGTATTCTTCCGGGCTGAGAACATGGGGCACGCCATGCTGATCCTGCGGCGGCTGTTTCAGTTCGCGCCGGGCGTGGAGCAGCTCTCGGTCTGGACGATAGCGGGCGTCGCGCTGCTCGCCGGAGGCACCTTCTGGTGCGCGCGCGGCTGCCGCAGTCAGGCGGACGGCGTGCACGGCCGCCTGCCCGATCTTGCGCTCGGGACCTTCTGGGGAGCGCTGGGCTTTACGCTGCTCGCGGGCTTTACGATCATATTGATGTACACCGGCGTCAGTCCGTTCATCTATTTTCAGTTCTGAGCGCCGGGTCTGCGTCGAAGGCCGACGCGGGAAAATCTGAGAAAAAAATGTCCGGGGGGCTTGACAACGGGCCAGGATTTGTTTACAATACTGATTAAATCGATGAAGGGGAGCAAGTACCCACTCCGTCCACCCTCACAGAGAGCCGCGGGTTGCTGCGACGCGGCAGGGAGCGATTTGGGGAATGGGCCCCGGAGAGCAAGCTGAAATCGCAACTCCGAAGGAGGAGCGGAAGTATGTGCGCCGGAGATGGCACTCCGTCATCAAGGCCGGCATATGAACGTATGCGTTGAGTGGGCGCGGTTTTTCGCGCCAAGCCGGGTGGCACCGCAGGAGGTTCAATCCTGTCCCAGCAAAAGCAGGGGACGGGATTTTTTGTTGGCCCGGAAGGGCGGCAGGATTTCTCAAGGTCCCGACGTTCATTTTCCCCATCGACAGACACGAAAGGAAGGACAAGACCATGAAGAAGATCATTGCAATCCTGCTGACCGCCATGCTGACCCTCGCGCTGCTCACCGTTGCCGCCGCCGAAGGCGAGACCTTCAAGGTGGGCATCTGCAACTACGTGGACGATGCATCGCTGAACCAGATCGTCGAGAACATCCAGAACCGGCTGGAGGCCGTTGCCCAGGAGCGCGGCGCGACCTTCGAGGTGCTGTACGACAACTGCAACGCGGATGCCTCCGTGATGCAGCAGATCATCTCCAACTTCATCGCAGAGAACGTGGACCTGATGGTGGGTGTGGCCACGCCCGTGGCCATGACCATGCAGTCCATGACCGAGGACAACCAGATTCCGGTAGTGTTCGCGGCGGTCTCCGATCCGCTGGCCACCGAGCTGGTCGCCTCGCTGGAGGCCCCGGGTGCCAACATCACCGGCACCTCGGACTTCCTGAACACCGATGCCGTGCTGAACCTGATCTTCGCGGCGAACCCCGATGCGCAGAACATCGCGCTGCTCTACGACGTGGGCCAGGATGCCTCCACCACGCCCATCGCCTCCGCCAAGGCGTTCCTCGAGGAGAAGGGCGTCGCCTACAAGGAGTACACCGGCACCAACGTTTCCGAGGTCATCCAGGCCGCCCAGGCGCTGATCGCCGACGGCGTGGATGCCGTGTTCACCCCCACGGACAACACCATCATGACCGCCGAGCTGTCCATCTACGAGATGCTGGCCGAGGCGGGCATTCCCCACTACACCGGCGCGGACTCCTTCGCGCTGAACGGCGCCTTCCTGGGCTACGGCGTGGACTACGCCAACCTGGGCGTCGAGACCGCCAACATGATTGCCGGCATCCTGCTGGACGGCAACGATCCTGCGACCACTCCGGTCATGACCTTTGACAACGGCACGGCCACCGTCAACACCGAGACCTGCGAGGCCCTCGGCCTGGACTATGACGCCGTCGCCGAGGCCTTCGCGCCCTACTGCACGCAGATCCAGACCATCGTCACGGCGGAGGCCTTCTGATCCGCGCACGGTCCCGTCCCGCTGGGCGGGCGGATCGCTGCAGGGCGCGGCCCGCGCACATTCAGGCTTTCCAGTCCGCAATGCGGGCCGGAAAGCCTGCGCTTGTGCAGACGCGCGCCATATTCCCACTAACAGACGACAGGAGCTTTATCATGTCTTTGACTGCCATACTGGGCCTCGGGCAGACCGCGCTGGAGCTGGCGCTGTTCAACAGCCTGACGGTCCTCGCACTGTTTTTGAGCTACACGATGCTGAACGTCTGCGACCTTTCCACCGACGGCTGCTACGCATTGGGCGCGGCGGTGGGCGCGGTGGTGGCCATCGCGGGCCATCCCTGGCTGTCGATCCCGGCGGCCATGGGCGCGGGCATGCTGTCCGGCCTGGTGACCGCGGTGCTGCAGACCCGCATGGGCGTCAACAGCCTGCTGGCGGGCATCATCGTCAATACGGGGCTGTACTCGGTGAACATCTGGATCATGGGGGGCTCGTCGCTGCTCAATATGAACAAGACCGTGACGGTGTTTACGCTGCTGAAGGGCGCGCTCAAGGGAACTGCCTTCGGCCCGTACTTCGCGCTGCTCATCGGCGCGGCGGCCGCGGCGCTGGTGATCCTGTTTCTGTCCCGCTTCCTGCGCACGAAGCTGGGCCTGGCCATCCGCGCCACCGGCGACAACCCGGACATGGTTCGCTCCTCCTCCATCAACCCGGTGTTCACCACCACGGTGGGCCTGTGCATCTCCAACAGCTTTACAGCGCTGTCCGGCTGCCTCCTGGCCCAGAGCCAGAAGTCCACGACAGTGGACATCGGCTCCGGCATGGTCACGGTGGCTCTGGCCTCGCTGCTGATCGGCAACGTGTTCCTGGGCCGCCGGTCCGTTCCGGTGCGCGCCGTGGGCGCGGTGCTTGGCGCGTTCATCTTCCGGCTGGTGTATACCATTGCGCTGCGCTTCAACCTGCCGGCGTTCATGCTGAAGCTGATCTCGTCGATCATCGTCGTCATCGCCATCTCCGGTCCATATCTGAAAAGACAGTTCCCGACTCTCCGGCGCCAGCTGGCGGTTCGGTTCGGAAGGGTGGGTGACTGACGGTGCTGCGAATCGATCATGTTTCCAAGACCTTCAACCCCGGCACGCCGGATGCCAAGGCGGCGCTTCAGGACTTGACGCTGCACGTAAATCGGGGCGACTTCATCTCCATCATCGGCGCCAACGGCGCGGGCAAGTCCACGCTGTTCAACGCCATCTGCGGCAGCTTTTTCGTGGACTCGGGCACCATCTTTCTGGATGGACAGAACGTGACCATGCAGCCGGAGCACCGGCGGGCGAAGGTCATCGGGCGGCTGTTCCAGGACCCCATGCGCGGCAGTGCGCCGAACATGAGCATCGAGGAAAACCTGGTGCTGGCGGCGGGCAACGGCGGCTGGATGAGCACTGCCTCCCGCAGGGAGCGACAGGCCTTCCGGGACCGCCTGGCGCTGCTGGACATGGGGCTCGAGGACCGCATGAAGCAGCCGGTGGGGCTGCTGTCCGGCGGCCAGCGCCAGGCACTGACGCTGATGATGGCCACGCTGAGCATGCCCAAGCTGCTTCTCTTGGACGAGCACACCGCGGCGCTGGACCCCGGCACTGCGGAGAAGGTGCTGCACCTGACCACGCAGATCGTGTCGGAGAACCGGCTCACCTGCCTGATGATCACCCACAACATGCAGTCCGCGCTGGACCTGGGCAATCGCACCATCATGATGGACCAGGGGCGCATCGTGTTCGACGCTGCCGGGGAGGATCGCGCAGGTCTGACCGTGGAGGATTTACTGGAGAAGTTCCGGGAGGCCAGCGGCCACAAGCTGGACAACGACCGAATGCTGCTGGCAAACTGATGGGTTTTCGCTGTGCGATGTGCATTTCAGGGCTGCCATACAAAAAAACCGTCAAATGGCAGAAAATGCAGAGAGAACGCACGAGAATTAACGTCCGTTATGTATACTGAAAAGGTCGAAAGACGATGCTCGCCGGAGCGACTCCGACGAATAATCCCATGACAGAGGAACAACGATGAATAGAAATGCGCGGGATTCCCGGCGCCGATCGGATTCCTGGTTCAAGCGTCAGATCCACCAAAGACCACTGCCGGCCTGGCTGCTCGTTGCCATCGACGTGCTGCTGATCGGCATTTGCCTGGTGGTGTTTGCCCTGTTCCACCATGTGATTCCCCGTCGGGAAACCTCCACAGGTATGGTCTCGAGTCGCTACGCCAACGAAACGGTTGGCGAAGAGGCTGCATACAAGGCGGAAACATTTCCTGTGGCGAATGAATCCGGGGAATCCGTTGACAGTGTCGTGCAGGGAGCCGCTGACGCGGCGCAGGAGACGATCGTGAAGGAACCGGAGATTTCGAGTGAGCCTGCAGCAGAAGAAGAAACGGTAGAAATGGCTCCTGAGGCAACGGAGATCGTCGAGGAAGTGACTGGCTACTTTGGCAACAGATTCCCGGATAAGTTTACCGACGGCAAGGTCATTAAAACCGGCAGCAGCTATCAGAGCGCCAATGTCAATATCGCGCTTTCAAAGCACGAATACGAAGGTGCGACGTTCTATTATGCGGACATATATGTAAAGGATATCGAATGTCTGCGCACCGAATTTGCAGACGGGCAGTTCAGCAGGGGACGGACTGAATGGCCAGTGGACATGAATCGGCGCGCGGGTGGCGTGCTCGCCGTCAACGGGGATTACTACGGCACGCGAACGGACGGCGTGGTAATCCGAAATGGAGAGCTGTACCGCGATAAGGACGTGACCATGGATGTCTGTGTCATCTACTGGGACGGCATTATGGAAACTTACAGTGCGCATCAGTTCCGTGCGAGGGCAGCCATGGAGAGTGGTGCTTATCAGGCGTGGCATTTCGGGCCAAGACTCCTGGATGACGAGGGCAAGCCCCTGCGCAATTTCAGCAATGCCAGCCTCGGCCCCAAGAACCCCCGTACCGTTCTGGGTTATTTTGAGCCGGGACACTACTGTTTTGTCGTGGTGGATGGCCGCTCTTCCACCTCCAGCGGTCTGACGATCAAGGAGCTTGCAAAACTGATGTCCCAAATCGGGTGTAAACGCGCCTATAACATGGATGGCGGCGCAACTTCCATGATGGTGATCGGAGACAAGGTTGTCAGCAATCCGTACAATGGAGGCCGCCCCTCCAGTGATATTATCCTGATCGCAGATAAGTAGGGAACACAGGGAGGCTTCACTCATGCTGCGCAAGCTGTTGCCCCACGGCGCAATTATTCTTTCCGGAATGTA
>JAFWBZ010000137.1 GCA_017537105.1 Clostridia bacterium
AAGCCCGAAGATACCATCATCTCCGCCGCTTCCTGCACCACCAACTGCCTGGCGCCCATGGCCAAGGCCCTGAACGACGGCTGGGCCATCGAGAGCGGCATCATGTGCACCATCCACGCCTACACCGGCGATCAGATGATCCTGGACGGCCCGCAGCGCAAGGGCGACCTGCGCCGCTCCCGTGCCGCCGCGATCAACATCGTGCCCAACAGCACCGGCGCTGCCAAGGCCATCGGCCTGGTCATCCCCGAGCTGAACGGCAAGCTGATCGGCGCGGCCCAGCGCGTGCCCACCCCCACCGGCTCCACCACCATCCTGAACGCCGTCATCAAGGGCCAGCCCTCCGTCGAGGAGATCAACGCCCAGATGAAGAAGGAAGCCACCGAGTCCTTCGGCTACACCGAGGATCAGATCGTCTCCTCCGACGTCGTCGGCATGCGCTTCGGCAGCCTGTTCGATGCCACCCAGACCATGGTCTGCAAGCTCGAGAACGGCAACAGCCAGGTTCAGGTCGTGTCCTGGTACGACAATGAGAACAGCTACGTGAGCCAGATGGTTCGCACCATCAAGTTCTTCTCCGAGCTGGCCTAATTGTCGCGCAGGTGTTTTCAGACTTCCGTGTTGGCGGAGGAATGAAGGCCACTACGAAAAATGTTGAGAAACCCTCGTAAACCGTTTCGCTTCGGAATATGAAGGTTCGATAAACACTTATCCCCTCTTTCCAACCAGAATATGGGCGGAAAGAGGGGTTTTTCTATGGAAATCGACATGGTGATTCAGGAGTTCGGGTTTGACTGTAAGATTCGTAAGTTGTCCCCCAAGACTATTGAAAACTACTATGACATTTGAAGTATCGATTATTGACTGAGCGTATCAATCCCTTCGGATCCGCCACCCACATGTTTCCTGATCCAACAGAGCATTGATGCGCGCTCCCTTCTCAGCAGATGCGTTCATGGCAGCCTTGAAGGTAAACCGTCATATATCGCATCACCCCTCGCCGTTTTGATGGATATATTATATAATGGGGTCAACTAACAATTCCGAAGACACGCGATCATAATCGAAGCGTAGTTTTCCTTCATAAAGCGTTTGTCACGATTGCTTCGTTCGTGGTCGTTTATGGGGCAGATGCTTCGGCAGCAAATCCATTTTGTGCATACAACGCAAGCATATCAACATCACCATGGGTGGGGAACATCAACGAACGAATCCATAAAACGGTGGCGCTGTCACTATTGTGACGGCATGAATGATTGGCAGAATGAGGAATACCGACTGCTGAAAAAGGCGTTTTTCGAAAAAGAAGAAAACCTGTTCCAAAGAGCGAAAATATTATCCCGGGAGACGAATGATGACGATTCGATTGATGACCTTGGCGGATTATGAGCAGGTCTATGCATTGTGGACTTCCTATGCCGGAATGGGGCTCAACAGCCTTGACGATTCAAAAGCGGGTATCGAAAAATTCCTTCGCAGAAATCCTGATACCTGCTTCGTCGTGGAAGCGGATCATGCCATTGTCGGGGCTGTCCTGGTCGGAAATGACGGAAGGAGAGGTTATATCTACCACACGGCCGTACATCCGCTATACCGGAACCAGGGCATCGCCAAAAGGCTTGTCGATTGTGCAGTGTCTGCCTTGCAAGGCCAGGGAATCAACAAAGCAGCGCTGGTCGTTTTCAAGAATAACGACATCGGGAACGGCTTCTGGGAAAAGATTGGTTTTTCGGTCCGCGAAGACCTGACCTATCGAAACAGAACCCTTGTGGAAAGACCGGACAGTTCTTCTTCGTCGACTCTGCAGACGGCTCCTGCCCAGCGCGATTCCTGAAGAATTGATCCTTTTCGCAGTAGACTTATGACGCAAACTGTGGTATACTGAATCCGTCCGACGAACAAACGACAAGTGACAAGAAAGGAATTTCATTATGAAGAAGCTCTTTGCAATTCTGCTGGTCGCAATCCTGACCCTGACCGCTACGGCCTTTGCGGCCACCTACACCTACAAGGACGACATCGCCTTCAAGTACAACGAAGAATTCTTTGAGATCTCCATGGACGACCACACCGACGACGAGGACCTGGTGATTCTGACGGGCAAGGAAGCGACTTGGGGCGATACCTTCATTCGTATCCATTTGCGCGACCTGGACGATGGCGAGGCATTCCCCACGATGGAGAACTTCACCGCCATGCCCGATGCAAGCGAGGTCACCCAGGGTGAGTGGAATGGCTTCAAGGATGTTTTCATGTACACCGTAGAGAACGTGGAAGGCGGCATGGAATACTACTTCATTGCCCCCGTTACCGATGACGACGGCGAAGTTGAGGACATTCTGACCGTAAACATCGGCGTGAGCGAAGTGGACGACGAGGGCGTCGCCATGAATCGCGACGACCTGATCAGCGATGTCCTGGATACACTGAAGGTGGACGACTGATTGCCAATCCCAGAACTGTGTGCCCCGCCAAACGGCGGGGCACTTTGCTGCTGCGGCAATTCTGTGTCAACGGTGCAGTGGGACGGCTTGCCATATCGGGCTGCATATTGTGTCAGACCATTCCAGGAAGTCTTGCGGGAAATTGCGCCGTGTGATAGAATAATGCCGTCCGGGAGGCCGTGAGGCCTCTCCAGTCGCTGCAAATATCACTGGCGCAGAAGCATTTCGAAGGAACGAATTGGGCAATGGTAATGCATTTCCCGCGTGAGCCACTGCACAGTCACCGATTCGAGATGCGTGCAAAAGACGACCGGAAGGTGGATGGATGATGAAACGGACATCGACGGACTATAAGCTGCTTTCGGGACTGTTTTTCCGGCTGCTCCCCTATCAGGTCCTGCTGATCGTAATCAATGCCGTCAATGGAATCGTGGACAGCCTGTATGCCAGCAATGCCATCGGCAACACCGCCATGAGCGCCATCGGCCTCTATGGCCCGCTCAATCATTTTCTGTATGCGGCGAGCATCATGCTGGTCAGCGGCTCGCAGATGCTGTACGGCCGATACCTGGCGAAGGATCGGGAGCGCATTCACAGCGTATTTACGGTGGATATCCTGATCGCCCTCGGCTTGTCTCTGCTGACCTCCGCAATACTGATTGTCGGCGTGATCACCGGGACGACCCGGCTGCTGGTTTCCCAGGAGCCGGATCTGCAGATGTTGAACCGGTACATTCTCGGACAGGCGATCGGTATCCCCGCGCTTGTGCTGGGGCAGCAGTTCTTCGCCTTCCTATCCTTGGAAAACCAGACGAAGCGCACGATGGTCGCCAGTATCGCCTGCTTTATCGTCAATGCCGTCATGGATCATCTCTTCGTGGTCATCTTTCCCATGGGAACCTTTGGACTCGGGCTGAGTTCGGCGATTGCCTCCTGGGTATTTCTGGCCATCCAGGCCGCCTACTATCTGGCGGGCAGATCCGAATGGAAGTTTTCCCTGCGGGCATGTCGCTGGAAAGACGCCCCGCAGATCGCCAGTCTGGGGTATCCCGGCGCGCTGTCCCGCTTTGTGGAGATGTTCCGCTGCCTGATCGTCAACTTCCTGGTGCTCAAAGTCGTCGGAAGCGTCGGCCTTTCCGCTTTTGCGGCGTCCAATTCGCTGCTTGCGGTCATCTGGGCGGTTCCTTTCGGCATGGTTGCCGTCTCCAGAATGCTCTTCAGCATCAGCATCGGCGAGGAGGACCGCAGATCCTTGGTCGACGTGATGCGGATTACACTGACGCAGGGTATGCTGCTCATGTGTGGCATCGTGGTACTGCTGGTGCTGTTGGCCGAGCCGCTGACGCAGCTGTTTTACAGAAATCCGGCGGACCCGGTATATTCCATGACGGTGATGGGATCCCGGATTCTGCCGCTGTGCATGCCCCCCGCGATGATCAGCCTTCACTTTGCCTGCTACGCGCAGACGGCGGAAAAGAAGGCGCTCTCGATCGTTCTTCCGATCATTGACGGCGCAGTCGGCGTGGTCCTCTTCAGCCTCCTGCTGATCCCCGTGTTGAAGATGAACGGCCTGTATATCTCCAACGTGCTGAACGGCGTGCTCTGCGCGGCAGTCATCCTGATCAACGCGTGGATCGAATTGAAGCGATGCCCCCGCAATTTGGAGGACCTGATGGCGATTCCGAAGCGCTTTGGCGTGGCCGAGGACGCCCGAATCGACATCAGCGTGCGAAGCATGGATGCGGTCATGGAGGTCTCCAGACAGGTCATCGAGTTTTGCGACAGGCGGGGCATTGACCGGCGCAGGGCGTATCTGGCCGGCCTGTGCATGGAGGAGATGGCCGGGAACGTAGTCTCGCACGGGTTCCTGAAGGACAAAAAGAAGCATTCCGTGGATATCCGCGTCGTGCACAGCGGCGACACCGTGATCCTGCGGATCCGGGACAACTGCGTCGCCTTCAATCCCTCTGCGCGCGCCAAAGTCATCCATACGGATGACGCGATCAAGAACGTGGGCATTCGCCTGGTGTACAGCATCGCCAGCGACGTCAGCTATCAGTATCTCCTGGGCTTGAACGTGCTGACGATCCGGCTCTCCGGCCCTGCCCCGGATCCCGAATAGACCGCGGCGAAGCAGGGCTCATCGGCAGGAAAAAGGGAAGCTGGCTTTGGTCAAACAGAAAGAGAATTCGACGGGAGGCAGACACATGAAGATCGCAGTGCAGACAGCCGGAATTGTCAACCGGTTTGGCGTCGAGGAAGGCTTCCGCATGATACGGGAAGCCGGCTTTGAGGCCGTGGACGCCAATCTGGATCTCTGGCTTACGCCCAAACAAATCAGAGGCGGTGAACTACAGGAAAGCCTGTTTGAGAAATCGGACGCGGAGATCGTGGAATACTGCGCGCCGATCATCGACGCGCTTTCGCGCAACGGACTGACGGTGACGCAGGCCCACGCGCCCTTTCCCACCCGGGTCCATGCGGAGGAAGTGAACGCCTGTGTGCTGCGCGCCGTGGAGCGGACCATCGCCCTGTGCGGTCATCTCGGTTGCCCCAGGCTCGTGATCCATCCCGGGTTTCTTCCCTTTGCCGAGCGGGGCTCGGATGAATGGAACTACAACGTGCGGATGTATTCCGCCCTGATTCCGGCACTGCGCGCCCACAAGGTCCTGTGCTGCCTGGAGAATATGTTTACCCACCACGAGACCAAGCTGATGTGCGGCCCCTGCGCGACCCCTGCCGAGGCAAACGCCTGGATCGACGCGCTGAACGAGCTGGCTGGCGAGCGGCTGTTCGGCTTCTGCATGGATGTGGGGCATGCCCAGCTGGTCAGCCAGGATATCCGGGCATTCATCCTGCAGCTGGGGAAAAACCTCGCCTGCTTCCACATTCACGACAACAACGGCGTTCTGGATCAGCACCTCTTCCCCTATGAGGGCATCATGGATTGGGAGCGCTTTTGCGATGCGGTCAGGGAGAGCGGCTTCGAAGGCGATCTCAGCTTTGAGACGTACAACGGCCTGAACCGGTATCCGGCGGAGCTGGCGCTTCCCGCGCTGCGGCTGGCCGCGGCCGAGGCCGATTACTTCCGCCGAAGGATCCAGGGATGATGGGGCGGGAACGGTTCGAAGGACGCTGAGATCACGCGCAGAACATTAGTTTTGACATTGAGGGCTTCCACCGCATCCTGACAAAGTACGCCATTAAAAAACGTCGGCACCAAGCGCGGCATGCGAAAAATCGGAACATTGCCGGGCACTGTGTGATTCCCTGTTTCTGAGAATACCTCGCGTTCAAACCGGAGTGAACACCTGTGAAAGACGATGGAAATGGGAGTGAGTAATTATGGCGAAGCTTGCAGGGTTGGGAATATGTATAATGATATTTGCGGCATCCATTTTCATTTCCGTTCGCTCCTTCGACCGTTTTCAAGAAGGCAACAGTAGATAAGCAAAACATATAATTCTGTGTCGACGCTATGATTTATGCCCGTCATAGCGTCTTATTAGTGCATATGCAAATGAGACAGGGTTTCATGAAATCCGAAATGGGAGTGAACTGCATGACCGAGAGTGTGTTTTCCGAAAGGGTCCGGGCGTTGCAGGGACCGCTGTGGCGCATCGCCTGGGCGATCCTGCGCAACAGCGCGGATTGCGACGATGCCATCCAGGAGACGCTGCTTCGGGCCTGGAACCGAATCGGCAGCCTTCGGGATGAAACGGCGTTTGACGCCTGGCTGATGCGCATACTGGTCAACGAGTGTAAAGACATCCTGCGCCGTCGCGCACGACGTCCGCAGACGCCGATGGAAGCCGCTCCAGAGTTGACCGCGCCAGAAGAGAACACCGCCTTGCGCGACTCGATATTCGCTCTGCCGCTGTCGTTGCGTTTGCCGCTGCTGCTGCATTACATGGAGGGCTACAGCGTGAAGGAGACAGCGCGGATGCTGCACCTGCCGGAGACGACGGTTCATTGGAGACTGCACGCCGCACGCAAGAGAATACGGGACGAATGGAATTGACGGGAGGTTGAAAGCATGACGCGCAAGGAATTACAGAATCTGTTTCCTCCGGTTCCCGGTCACTTCCTCGACCGCATAGACCAAACCATGGAGGAGATAGAAGCCATGAATAAGAAAAGTGTGAAAAGGATACGTCGGGTGAGCCGTCCGGTGCTGATCGCGGCAGTTTTGATTGTGGCACTTGCAGGAACCGCTTTGGCAATGGCGATCCACAGCCGTTTACTCAAGGATACGCTAAAGGATTTAAGTGTGGAGGAGCTTGCGGAGCAGGTCGTGGATATGACGTCGGTCAACGCGCAGGACGGCTTCAGCCTGTCTCTGGATGAGTATATCCGCAACGGGGACAATCTGTTTCTTTCCTGTACGCTGAAGGTCCCGGAGGACGGAAAGACCTATCTGGCTGGCATCATGCAGCCGCTGATCGACGGGAAGATTGCCTCTTATCATATTATTCGGTATTTTGACAATCAAAGCTCGATGATCGTTTATCCCCTTGGCGGCGCGTTCCCGGCCAACCGATCGCTACTGCTGCCGCTGAATGTCAAATCTGCCGACGACGACCTGTCGCTGGATTTGAAGGCCGTCTTTCTTTCCACGGACAGGCCCATCGTGTCGGAAAGCGTCGACGTTGAAAGCAGGCAGCCGGAGACCCTCTATGCGGACGGGGATCCCGAGCAGTGGATCGACCTGATGGAGTATCCGGAAATCTCCGCACTGGCCCCGCGCAAATCCGGCGTATTTTATACTGGGGAATCGAAGGAATGGCTCAACAATGGAATCGACCCAGAGGCCGTGGGCAACACGAGCCTTGCGGATTACGTGACCACGAGGGAGTTGGTCATTCCGGAATTGAAGGAGCGCGTCGAGAGAGAATTGGTTTATAACGATGTCAAGGAGCATTCCTTCACATGGCGGGATATGTCAATTACCGTTGAGGGAATACGGATGACACACTTTGACCTTGACCTGAGGCTGAGGCTTGAGCGCGACGGCGGATTCCCGAGGCTGGACGCCGATCAGGAGCAGGAATGGCCGGACAGGGTGGTGGGCATTCCTGGCTACGACTTCATGTTTTTAGGCTTGGCCTATCCGGATGGATCGCCTGTACATAATTACGAGGATCTGTCGGGAACGGTCGTCTGCGGCATGGAAGACGGGGACGACGGCAGCTTGATCTACACCTTCAAAGGGAATGGCATTTTCCCGCTTTCCACCTTTGACAGGCTGCTGATCGTGCCGGAATACTGGTCCCCCGCGGAGGAGGAATATGGCTACGACACTCGATTGGATGCCGGGGATATCGTCGCGACCCTTGAACTGACAACCGACCACGGCCCGGAGTCCCGTGAGGCGAAGCTCATAGCCATCCGCGACTGGAAGCCTGGCGACGCGCCGCAAACGGTCTATGCCACCGATCGGGGCACCTATTATCACTTCACGCCCGATTGCGGCGGCATGATGAACTCGAAGGCAATTTCCATTGAGGAGGCGCTTGCCGCCGGAAAACCCGCCTGTCCCGTCTGTATCGGCGGCCACAACAGTCGTGTGAGCACAGAAGATGATTATAGTCTCTCAAATTGACGGCGTTCAAGAGTATTCTTGCCTATTTCTTGCACTTCTGCTTTAAAAGTGCGAGCTCAAAAAAACCCGATCAAAAAAGGACACCCGATTCGTTCGAGTGTCCTTCGCTTTGTTCAAGTCGTGTTTTCCGGTTTTCCGGTCAAAAACAGGTTGCCTACCTCAAAAGGCCAGGCAAGTCTGCCTCTGGCAGACCAGCCCGGAAAAATCAGAGATTTTAGCGGGCTGCCTTGGTACGAATCCTGCTACGGACGCACCATCAAAACCCGGAGGTCCTGAAAACACGGAGGTTTTCAGTCCAAAGGCTTCATCGTGGGGAACAGCAGCACATCGCGGATGCTGGCCGAGTTGGTCAGCAGCATCACGAGCCGGTCGACGCCGAAGCCGAGGCCGCCGGTCGGGGGCATGCCGTACTCGAGGGCGTTGACGTAGTCGTAGTCCACCTGTGCGCCGCTTTCGGGATCCAGCGCCTTGCGCTCGGCCACCTGGCGCTCGAAGCGGCCTCGCTGGTCCAGCGGGTCGTTGAGCTCCGAGAAGGCGTTGCCGAACTCGGTGGCGTTGATGAAGTACTCGAAGCGCTCGGTGAACATGGGATCGTCGGGCTTGCGCTTGGCCAGCGGGCTGATTTCCACCGGATAGTCGTAGATGAAGGTGGGCTGGATCAGCTTTTCCTCCACGAAGGCATCGAAGAACTCCGCGAGAATCGCGCCGCGGGTGGGCACCTCCGGCAGCTCCACGCCATGGGCCTTGGCGGCGGCGATGGCATCCTCATCGGTCTTCCAGTCGGCAAAGTCCACGCCGCTGTACTTCTTCACGGCCTCCACCATCGTCAGGCGCTCCCAGTGGCCGACGTCGATCTCCTGGCCCTGATAGGGAATCACCAGGCTGCCGCAGACCTTCTGGGTCACGGTCTTCATCATGTCCTCCACCAGATCCATCATGCCGCGGAAGTCGGTATAGGCCTCGTAGAGCTCGATGGTGGTGAACTCCGGGTTGTGCTTGGTGTCCATGCCCTCGTTGCGGAAGATGCGGCCCACCTCGTAGACGCGGTCCAGCCCGCCCACGATCAGGCGCTTCAGGTAGAGCTCCGTCTCGATGCGCAGCACCATGTCCATGTCCAGCGTGTTGTGGTGGGTGTAGAAGGGCTTCGCGGCGGCGCCGATCTCAAAGGGCGTCAGGATGGGCGTGTCCACCTCCAGATAGCCTCGGCCGTCCAGGAAGGCGCGCAGCTCCCGCAGGATGCGGCTGCGCTTCACAAAGGTGTCCTTGACCTCCGGGTTGACGATCAGGTCCACATAGCGCTGGCGATAGCGGGCATCGGTGTCCGTCAGGCCGTGGAACTTCTCCGGCAGCGGATGCAGGCTCTTGGTCAGCAGGATGACCTCGGTGGCGTGCACGGAAATCTCGCCGGACTTGGTCTTGAACACGGTGCCGGCCACGCCGATGATGTCGCCGATGTCGAAGTCCTTGAAGGCCTTGTAGGCCTCCTCCCCCACGTCGTCCCTGCGGACGTAGATCTGAATCTGCCCGTCGGGGTCCAGCAGGTGCGCAAAGCTGGCCTTGCCCATCACGCGGCGGCTCAGCATGCGCCCGGCGATGCGCACGGGCTGTTCCTCCAGCGCATCGAAGTTCCCGAGGATCTGCCCGGAGGTGTGGGTGCGGTCATAGGTGGTGATCTCGTAGGGATTTCTGCCCTGCTCGATCAGCGCGTTCAGCTTGTTCAGTCGAATCGTGTCCTGCTCGGTAAAGCCAGACGGAACCTGGTAGGTCTGGGCCATATTGTATCGTTCTCCTCTCGCTCATCTGGGAGCGCCGCGCGGACGAGAGCCGTCCTGCGCCTCTCCGCCATTCCTTCCCCGTTTTGCCGGATTTCCGGCGTCAAAGGGACATCCTCACCGCCTGCGGATGGACAGCACCTTCAGCCGGATGATGCCGCCGGGGGTGTTCGCCTCGACGATATCGCCCACCCGGGCCGGGGGGATCTTCTTCTCTTCGTTGCCGATCAGCGCCATGCCGATGGGCGATTCATTGGAGATGAAGAGCTTCGCGGGATCGGCTTCGGTAAAGCCCACCAGCGTGTACTCGTCCTCCTCGTCGTACTCCATATCCAAAACGCGGACCACCGTGCCCAGCGCGGCCGTCTTGGTATCGGCGACGCTGTCTTCCACGAAGGTCGCGGTGCGCAGTTCACCCTCGATGCGGGCGATGTTTCCGTAGACCTCGGCCTCCTTGGCCTTGGCGGCGTCGTATTCCGCGTTCTCGCTCAAATCCCCGAAGCCACGGGCGGTGGCAATCTCCTCGGAGACCCTCTTCTTCTCCTCGTTCAGCGCGGCCAGCTGTTCCTCCAGCTTTTTCTTGTCCGTAAATGTAAGGATTCGGGTTTCTGTCATGATGGTTCCCTCCTGGGTCAGTTCAGTGATAAACGCAATTTAGCCGAATAAACACGAACACTGCCGTGTCACAGCAGTGCCTTGCTTATTCGGACCTTCCCTATTATACACGGTTTCTCGGGGCCTGTCAATGGCGGCCGACGCCTTAACCAGCCCTTTTGCTTTGTTAATATTTATTTAAGAATGCTGTATCCTGCGCATGCGCTGTTTTTTACACAGTCCCGGGATTCCTCCCCTTGACAGATTCGCCGGTTTGTGGTGAAATATTAGCCGAGGAAGGTGATATATTATGTCCAAAGCAATCCTGAAAACCCTGTCTGTTCTTTGTGTGCTGGCGCTGACGCTCGCGCTTTGCGTCTCCGGGCTGGCCGAAGCCGCCGCCGTTCGCGTGATCGCCCTGAAGGGCCCCACGGCCATGGGCCTGGTCAAGCTGATGCGCGACTCGGAGGGCGCCGGAACCTATGACTTCAACATCGCAGCGGCCATCGACGAGGTGACGCCCCAGATCGTCAAGGGCGACGTGGACATCGCCTGCGTGCCCGCGAACCTGGCCAGCGTGCTGTACAACAACACCGAGGGACAAGTGCAGGTGCTGGCCGTCAACACCCTGGGCGTGCTGTACATCGTGGAAAACGGCGAAAGCGTGCAGAGCGTGGCGGATCTGAAGGGCAAGACCCTCTTCGCCAGCGGCAAGGGCGCGACACCGGAATATGCGCTGAACTATATCCTCTCCGCCAACGGCATCGATCCCGAAGCCGACGTGACGATCGAGTGGAAGAGCGAGCATGCGGAGTGCCTGAACGCGCTGATGGCCACGGAAGGCGGCATCGCCATGCTGCCCCAGCCCTTTGTGACCACCGCCCAGATGAAGGCCGAGGGCCTGCGGGTGGCCCTGGATCTGACCGCCGAGTGGGATGCCCTGGGCGCGGACTCCACGCTGATCACCGGCGTCGCCGTGGTCCGCAAGGCCTTCGCCGAGGAGAACCCGGACGCGGTGAACGCGTTCCTGGACGCCTACAAGGCCTCCGTGGAATACGTCAACGCCAACACCGCCGAGGCCGCCGCGCTGATCGGCGGATACGACATCGTGCCGGAGCCGGTGGCGATGAAGGCGCTGCCCGCCTGTAACATCACCTTCATCGAGGGCGATGAACTGCAGCAGAAGCTGTCCGGCTACCTCGCCGTGCTGTTCGAGGCCGAGCCGAAGTCCGTGGGCGGAAAGCTGCCCGAGGAGGACTTCTACTACAAGCGCTGACGTCGGTTTTTGCGGAATGGGCGCGATTTGCGCCCATTCCGCATCTGTATCCATGCCATGAAGAATCGCATTCGCCTGAAGCCCTGGGCCGTTCTGTTCTGGCTGCTCGCGTGGCAGCTGGCCGCCATGGCCGTCGGCAAGGAAATCCTGCTCGCCTCGCCCCTGCGCGTCCTCGCGCGGCTGGGCGAGCTTGTCGTGCAGCCTGGGTTCTGGCGGGCCATCGCCCACAGCCTCGGGCGCATCGCCGGCGGGTTTCTGCTGGCCGTGGCGGCGGGAACGCTGCTGGCCGCCTGCGCCTCCCAGGCCCGGTGGCTACGGGATCTGCTGGCGCCCCTGATGCTGACGGTGCGTTCCGTGCCGGTGGCATCCTTTATCATACTGGCGCTGGTTTGGGTGTCGTCCAAAAATCTGGCGGTGCTGATCGTGTTTCTGATGGTGCTGCCCATCCTCTACCTGAACGTGCTGAGCGGCATCGACCGGCTCGATCCGAAGCTGCAGGAGATGGCGCGGGTGTTTCGCGTCCCGCCGCTTCGCCGCGTGTTCAGGGTCGCGCTGCCCCAGCTGATGCCCCCGTTCCTGACCGGCTGCGAGCTCTCCCTGGGGCTCTGCTGGAAGGCGGGCGTGGCGGCGTAGGTCATCGGCATGCCGAAGGGCTCCATCGGCGAGCGGCTGCAGCAGGCCAAGGTCTACCTGGATACCCCAGACCTGTTCGCCTGGACGCTGGTGATCGTCGCGGTCAGCTGGGCCTTTGGGCGCCTGGCGCTGTGGGCGTTCGACGCCCTCGGCCGGAGATTGGCGGGCATGCCCCGCCGCGTCGGGAGGTGACCGCATGCAGGATATCGCAATCGAGCACCTGAGCAAGGCCTACGACGGCAAGCCCGTGCTGCGGGACGTGTGCCTGCGCTTCCCGGCGGGACGGGTCAGCTGCCTGATGGCGCCTTCCGGCGCGGGCAAGACCACGCTGCTGCGCATACTGATGGGGCTGGAGGTCCCGGACAGCGGCACGGTGCGCGGGCTGGAGAACGCGAAGATCGCCCCGGTGTTCCAGGAGGACCGACTGCTGGAGGCGCTGGACGCCGCCGCCAATCTGCGGCTGGTCAATCCCGCGCTGCGCAGCCGCGAAGCGCAGGATGCCCTGGCCGCCTTCGGCCTTGCGGACATCGCGGGACAGCCGGTTGCCTTGCTCTCCGGCGGCATGCGGCGGCGCGTGGCGCTGCTGCGCGCGCTGCTCTCCGACGGGGATGTGCTGCTGATGGACGAGCCCTTCAATGGCCTCGACGACGCAACCCGGGCGCTGGTGATTCGGGAGACACTGCGCCGAATCGCAGGTCGAACGGCCATACTCGTCACCCATGATCCGGAGGAGGCCGTGCTTGCGGGAGCGGCGATCCTTGCACTGAATTGACGGAGCGCGACGCGATGTGCACCGCACATCGCGTCGCGTTTAGTAAAAAAAGCGCCGATCCATGGCGCTTTTTCCCGCGCCGTGCTATAATGGAAGTGTCAAAAAAAGGCCCGGACGGGCCTTCAATACAGCAGAGGTGATGGCGATGCGACGACCCCGACTCAGCTCGGCCCGGGACATGACCCGCGGATCGATTGTCAAGCAGATCATACTGTTCGCACTGCCGCTGATGCTGGGCAACGTATTCCAAATGCTCTACAACACGGTGGACAGCATCGTGGTGGGCAACTTCGTGGGCAAGGAGGCGCTGGCCGCCGTCGGCTCGACGACGATGATCGTCAACATGCTGGTGTTCTTCTTCAACGGCTTTTCGGTCGGCGCCGGCGTGATCATCGCCCAGCACTTCGGGGCCCGGGACCTGCAGCGCCTGCACACGGCGGTGGAGACCACCATGACCGTCACGCTGGTGTTCTGCGCGCTCTTCACCGCCATTGGCGTGGCGGGGGTGCGGCCCATGCTCCGGCTGATGTCCACGCCGGAGGACGTCCTTGACGATGCCACCACCTATCTCACCATCTATTTCTGGGGCATTTCCGGGCTGCTGATCTACAACATTGGCAGCGGCATATTGCGCGCCGTGGGCGACACCACGCGCCCGCTGATCTTCCTCGCGCTGACCAGCCTGTTGAACATCGTGCTGGACCTGACCTTTGTCATCGGCCTGCACGCCGGCATCGCCGGTGTCGCCTATGCCACCATCCTCTCGCAGTTCGTCTCCGCGGGGCTGATCCTCGCGCTGCTCACGCGGACCCATGACATCTACCGCCTCAGCTGGCGGGATCTGGGCATCAATCCCTCGGTGCTCCGCCGAATCTTCGCCGTCGGGCTGCCCGCGGGCATCCAGTCGGTCATCACCGCGTTCTCCAACATCTTCGTGCAGTCCTACGTCAACTTCTTCGGCTCCAGCGTCATGGCGGGCTGGGCCAGCTACAACAAGCTCGATCAGTTCATCATGCTGCCGATCCAGTCCACCGCCATGGCCGCCACGACCTTCGTCAGCCAGAATATCGGCGCCGGTCAGGAGGCCCGCGCCAATCAGGGCACCAAGATCACCATCGCCCTCTCCGTGGCGCTCACCGGCAGCATCGCGCTGCTCCTGATGCTGTTTGCCCCCTCGGCCGTGCGGCTGTTCAGCAAGGATGAACAGGTCATACGGTACGGCTCGCTGTTCATTCGATCCAACTCGCTCTTCCTGATGGCCAACTGCGTCAATCACACGCTGGCGGGCTCGCTGCGCGGTCGCTGCGATTCCCGCGGGCCGATGATCATCATGCTGCTGTGCTTCGTCGCGATCCGGCAGACCTATCTGTTCCTCGTCACGCGGTTTGTCGCCAACACGCCGTTTTGGGTGGGCTTCGGCTACCCCGTCGGCTGGATGACCTGCTGCGCGCTGGAGTCCCTCTACTTTCTCCGGCAGGTGCAAAAGCGGCGGCTGACAGCAGCTGCCGAGGCATAGCGCTTCGGGAAGGCTCCCGCGCCCTGTGTGCCGCGCGTCTCCGGCATCATCGTCCCAGCCGGATCTTGCGCCGCTCCAGCGCAGCCTCGTACTCCCTCTGCTCCGCGTCGGTTTCGGGCTCAAAGGGCGGCACGGGGACGGGCTGGTCGAATTCATCCAGCGCCACGAACACCACATACGCGCGGTTGACCCGGCGACGCTCGCCGTCCAGCTGCTCGACATAGCTGTCCACCCGCACCTCCAGCGAGGTGCGCCCCGTCCAGGTTACCCGCGCCTCCTGAACGATGGTGTCGTTGAGATAGGCGGCGCTCAGGAAGTTCAGGTTGTCCACGCACACCGTGGTCACCGCGCTGTGAGTATACCGCCGCGCGGCCACGGCGCCCACCACATCGATCCACGCCATGATCTGCCCGCCGAACAGGCGGGGCTTTTTGTATCCGTTGCAATGCTGCGGCAGCACGATCTGCACGCTGGTGGTGATCTCCGCCATGTCTGTACGCTCCCTTTCCGGCCCGACGCATTCGCGCTGACCGCCGCGTGGCGGCGCGTCGGCGCCCTCGCTCCCATTATACTGCAAAAGGCGCCGTTTGCCCAGCCCTTTCCCAATAAAGATTGTCCCCCGGGAATTCGCTTCGGCAGGGGGAAATGCCCTGCGTTTCCGGCAAAACGGCTTGACAAATCCAGCGGCAAGTGGTAGTATGGACACAAGATCATATAGTTGTAATGTTATAACAAATAAATCGGTTGAAGGAGGTCGCCCGCATGGATAAACCCACCATTCTTCCCTTTGGAATCGACTTTGACCTGGTCTCCGGCCTGTGCAAAAGCGGCAAGGTGCAGCCAACACACCGCTTTGTCTCCAACATGGTCTCCCAGTTCAACGATCGTGCCGCCGCGGAGGAGATCGTCCGCAACGGCGACAAGCCGATCTACGACTTCTATGAGCTCGAGCAGATTCCGGAAACCGCCGGCGATCTAAAGTTCGGCACCAGCATCGTGTATCCCGGCAAGGTCGGCGACGAATACTTCATGACCAAGGGGCATTTCCACACGATCCTGGATACGGGCGAGGTCTACTACTGCCTCTCCGGCCAAGGCGCCATGCTGATGGAGACCCCGGAGGGCGAGGTTTCGCTGATCGAGATGAAGCCAGGCGTCGCGGTATACGTGCCTCCCCGCTGGGCGCACCGCTCCATCAACACCGGCGCGGAGACGATGGTCACCTTCTTCGTGTTCCGCTCCGACGCCGGACACGACTACGGCACCATCGAGCAAAAGGGCTACCGCAAGCTGGTGGTC
>JAFWBZ010000138.1 GCA_017537105.1 Clostridia bacterium
CGGCGTCCTGTTTTTATCAAAAATATGATTTTCGTCCCGGGCGTTGGCGCAAAACCGCCTGCGCCCGGGAATCTTTTTTCAGAAAGAGAAAATACCGTTTTTGATATTATTACACAGATAAATACTTTTTATGAAATCCGCAAATTCCGGCGCGAGTTGTTGCAGGGACAACGGAAAGGCCGCGGGAGAAGGTGCTACAATACTAAGAAAAAGTTGGTTTTATTTCCGGGAAGAACCGAAAAAAGGGCAAACGTGGGAAAAATGAAGGAGCTATACAACAGGGATCTGCGGGATCTGCGGAAGAGCAAGCTGTTCTGCGGCTTTGAAGAAGAGGCCATGCTGCGGCTGCTGGCCACTTCGGATATGCGCGTGGTGGAGTACCGGAAGGGCGACATCATTCGCAACTACGGGGAGGAAACGCAGGAAATCGGCGTGCTGCTGAGGGGCACGGCCTTCGTCGAATTCAGCGACGTCGACGGCTCCAAGGTCAACCTGAGCGCGCTCAACGCCGGGGATGAAATCGGAGGCTTCCTGGCCATCGGCGGGGAGAGCTTTCGCCGGATCATGATCTACGCCGGTTCGCCCTGCAGAATACTGTTCATCAGCGATCTGCGGCGCAGCCTGCTGGAAGGGCAGGGAGAGCTCAATGCGATGCTGACGAAAAACCTGCTGCGGCACTGGTCGGAGAAATTGCGGTACCTGTACCAGCGGCTGATCCTGTTCAGCCGCCGCCAGGTGCAGGAGCGGATTCGGCTCTACCTGATGTCCCTGCCGCGCGTGGACAGCGTCGTGGAGGTTCCCATGAACCGCACCGAGTGGGCGGACTACCTCGGCATGCACCGGACGGTGCTCTCCCGGGAGCTCACGCGGATGCAGCAGGCGGGGACCATCGGGGTCGAGGGAAGGCGCATCACGCTGCTGGACTGTGCCCTGTTCGACGAGGCCCAGTTCGCCGGCGCCCCCTGCGGCGACGGGGACGGGGCGGAATAGTCTCCGCGGCACTCCTGACAGACGAAGGACAGGAGAGCAGCGAGGACGATGCGATCTTCCCGGCTCCCCCTCCAGGGGAGCCCAGACCATTGACAAATCCATAGGAAAATGGGGAGGCGTGAGGCCTCCCCATTTTCAATCAGATTCGCGCAGCGCGGCGCTTCAATCCCTTGGCTTGAACCGCCCGCGGCCTGGGCCCTATCGGACGTCCCGCCAGAGGGCCATGGACTCCCGCATGAAGCCGGACAGGTCCATGCCGTAGACGTCCCGCAGGAACGCGGAGTCTGCGATCTCCCCGAAATCCCCGGCGCGGAGGATTCGCCCCTCGCGCAGGAACACCACGTTCCGGCTGAGCCGCAGGGCGAGGTTCACGTCGTGCAGCACGCCGATCACGGTGTGCCGTCCGTCGGCGCACCAGCGGTGCAGGTAGTCGATCAGCTCCACCTGGTGCTTCACGTCCAGGTGGTTGGTGGGCTCGTCCAGCAGGATGGTCTCCGGGTCCTGGGCGAGGGCGTGGGCCAGGAACACCCGCTGCCGCTGGCCGCCGGAGAGCTCGTCCAGCATCCGCCGGCGCAGGTCGGACAGCCCCGTGGAGGCCAGGCAGCGCTCCACCGCCTCCCGGTCCGCGGCGGAGGGCCCGCCGAACAGCGCGCTCCGCATGTGCTGGTAGCGGCCCAGCATCACCGTGTCGTACACGGTGTAGGGAAAGTGCACGGCGTTGATCTGGCTCATCACCGCGATGCGGGCGGCCAGCTCCCGGCGCTTCATGCCCGAGATCTCCGCGCCGTCCAGCAGCACCTGCCCCCGGTGCGGGATCAGCCCCGCCATCACGCGCAGCAGCGTGGTCTTGCCGCAGCCGTTGGGCCCCAGGATGCAGCAGCTGCCGCCCGTGGGAAAGGCACAGCTCACGTCGTGCAGCACGTCCGCGCCGCCGTTGCCGGCGCAGACGTCCTTCAGCTCAAGCACCGCGCTCCCCCCTCCTGCGCGCAAAGTAGACATAGGCGAAGAAGGGCGCGCCGACCAGCGCCGTCACCGCGCCGACCGCCAGCTCCTGGGGGGACACGACGGTGCGCGCCACCAGGTCCGCCAGCACCATGAAGCTCCCGCCGAACAGCGCGCTCAGCGGGATCACCCGCCGGTGGTTGCTGCCGAAGAGGCGGCGCACCACGTGGGGCGAGATCAGGTCCACGAAGCCGATGACGCCCGCGAAGGCCACCGCCGCGCCGGTCAGCAGCGCCGCCAGCGCGATCAGCAGCAGCTTGACGCGCTTCAGCTCCACCCCCGCGGACAGGGCCTGCTCCTCGCCGAAGGTCATCAGGTCCATCTCCCGGCCGTAGCGGACCAGCACCAGCACGCCGGCGGCCGTCAGCGCCAGCATCGCGCCGCAGTTCGACCAGGTCTGCCCCGCGAAGCTGCCCATCTGCCAGAAGATCAGCTGCTGCAGGTGCTGGCGGGCAAAGGCCGTCACCAGCGTCAGCAGCGCGTTCACAAACAGCGAGAGCACCATGCCGGTCAGGATCACCGTGGTGTTCTCCAGGTTCCGGTCGAACCGCGCCGCCAGGCCCATGGCCAGGAACACCGTGGCCAGCCCGCCCAGGAAGCCGCAGAGGACCAGCGTGGCGCCCCGCAGCAGCGGCAGCTCAAAGCCCGTCAGGATCACCACGGCCGCCGCCAGCGACGCGCCGGACGACACGCCCAGCGTGTAGCTGGAGGCCAGCGGGTTGCGCAGCACGCTCTGCATCACCGCCCCGCTGGCCGCCAGCGACGCGCCCACCAGAAAGGCCATGATGGCCCGGGGCATGCGCAGGTTCCACAGGATTGAGGCGGTGATGGACGGGATGCGCCCGGGCAGCGGCGCGCCGGCGAGGCGG
The DNA here is from genome assembly GCA_017537105.1 of Clostridia bacterium. Classification (GTDB taxonomy): domain Bacteria; phylum Bacillota; class Clostridia; order Christensenellales; family Aristaeellaceae; genus UBA2862. The sequence continues at coordinate 2,862 of JAFWBZ010000138.1, forward strand.
CTTCGCACGATGGCGACCATGTCCCCCAGGCCGATGGACACGCTGCCCACGCCCATGCCGAGCAGCAGGCAGAGCATGCCTGCTGCGACACAGATCAGGATTTTCGGACCGCGCCTCATGCCGCGGCGTCCAGGGAGGCGTAGGCCTCGGGATACACGGCCACAGCCATCTCCCGCAGCGCCTCGACGATGCGGTGGTTGGGCTGGTTGCTCCACTCGTCGTCCAGCCGGTAGACGTCCCCGTTGGCGACGGCGGTCACCTCGCCCCAGCCCTCGCGGCCCAGGATCTCGCCCACGGGATCGGGCAGGTAGCTGATGATGGTCAGAATCACGTCCGGGTTGGCGGCCACGGCGGCCTCCTCGGTCACGGAGGCCCAGGGATCGAGCTCCGCGTAGGCGTTCTCGGCGCCGATGAGGGAGATCATCTCGTCCAGGTAGGTGTTCCCGCCTGCGTAGTACAGGTAGGGCAGCGCGGAGACCTCCACGGCCACGGTCTTCTTCTCCTCGATGGTCGCGCCGATGGCGGCGATGGCCTCGATGTCGGCCTGCATGGCGTCCACCAGCGCCTCCGCCGCCTCCGCCTCGCCCACGCACGCGCCGATGAACCGCACGTCCTCCTGGATGCCGGCGATGCTGTCGCTGGAGGGGATCTGCACCACCGGGATGCCCAGATCGATCAGCGACTGGAACGGGTTGTCGCCGCCGGAGAGGCTCATGCCGGTGATGAAGATCACATCGGGCTCGAGTGCGGCCAGCTGCTCCACGTCGGGCGCCATCATGTCAAACTGGGGAAGCGACGCCAGGTCCGGCTGGTATCCGGCGGAATAGGTGTCCACCGCCACGAGCCGGTCCCCCAGGCCCAGGTCGGTGAGCACCCGGGTGGTGGACGGCGCCATGGAGACGATGGTTTCGACGGTCTCCGGCAGTTGGATGGGCATGCCCGCGCGGTCCTCGGTGGGCGCGGCCAGCGCCGCCGCGCTCAGGCACAGCAGCAGGGCAAGGGTCAGGGCAAACAGCTTCTTCATAGGGGTCCCTCCTCGTTTTTTCGCGCATGGCGGCGACGCATCGTCCGCCGGCGCAGGGCAGGTCTCCTGGCTCAGGGATCCACGGCGTGGCGCGGCCTTCCCGGCGCGGCCTCGCGGCACGGACGCCAGTGACCCTCGTTGCGCTGCCTCCTCCATTACAGTGACGGGCTCGCGCGGGATTTTCACCCGCTTCCCTTTTCACGCCGGTCTCCCGGCGCACCCTGCGCGCTTGCGCTGTCTTTGCCGCGATCGCGGCCAGCCCTATTGTAGCACAGGCGCGGCAGGAATTGCAACCAAATCCAGGTGCTGCGCATTTTCTTTCGACGGGAATTGCCAATCCGGCGCTTTTGCGCTATAATAGGGTAAAATGACAAAATCATTCACGGAGGGATCGATATGAGAGACGAGACCAAGTGCCTGCATTCCGGCTACAAGCCCGGCAACGCGGAGCCCCGGGTGCTGCCCATCGTACAGAGCACCACCTATGCCTACGACACGGCGGAGGAAATCGCGAAGGTGTTCGACGATCCCACGCTCTCGCTGGTCTATTCCCGCTTCGGCAACCCCACGGTGATGGCCGTGGAGGACAAGATCGCGGACCTGGAGGGCGGCGTGGGCGCCATGTGCACCTCCTCCGGCCAGGCCGCGACGCTGCTTTCGATCCTGAACCTCTGCGGCGCGGGCGACCACATCGTGAGCCTCAGCGCCATCTACGGCGGCACCATCAACCTGCTCAGCGTGACGCTGAAGCGGCTGGGCATCGACGTGAGCTTCGTCAGCGGCGACGACACGGACGCGCAGATCGAGGCCGCCTTCACCGACCGCACCCGGCTGGTGTTCGGCGAGACCATCGCCAACCCCGCGCTGTCGGTGCTGGACATCGAGCGCTTCGCCCGCATCGCCCACGCCCACGGCGTGCCGCTGATCGTGGACAACACCTTCGCCACGCCGGTGTTCTGCAAGCCCATCGGGTTCGGCGCGGACATCGTGGTGCACTCCACCACCAAGTACATGGACGGCCACGCGCTGCAGAACGGCGGCGTGATCGTGGACGGCGGCACCTTCGACTGGAACAACGGCAAGTTCCCCGAGCTCACCGAGCCCGACGAGTCCTACCACGGCATCTCCTACACGAAGGCCTACGGCAGGGCGGCCTACATCATCCGCGCCCGCATGAACCTGATGCGCGACTTCGGCGTGTACCCGGCGGCGCACTCCGCCTTCCTGCTGAACCTGGGCCTGGAGACGCTGCCCGTGCGCATGCGCCAGTACCACGAAAACGGCATGCGGGTGGCCCGCTACCTGGAGACGCAGGAGAAGGTGGAATCGATCAAGTGGCCGGCGCTGCCCACCGACAAGGACTACGCGCTCTACCAGAAGTACCTGAAGGGCTGCTGCGCGGTGATCTCCTTCGATATCGCCGGCGGCCGGGAAAAGGCCATGGCCTTCCTGGACGCGCTGAAGCTGGCGTCCAACGAGGTCCACGTGGCCGACATCCGCACCTGCATCCTCCATCCCGCCTCCTCCACCCACCGCCAGTGCACCCCCGAGCAGCTGAAGGCCGCCGGCATTGATGAGGGCCTGGTCCGCCTGTCCGTGGGCCTTGAAAACGTGGAGGACATACTGGCCGACCTCCAACAGGCGTTTGACGTGATCTGACCCCCGTAGGGGCGCCATGTATGGCGCCCGTGAATCTCCGAGCGGGCGCCAATTATGGCGCCCCTACGGCATCTCAGGAGGTCCCCCCATGACGAAGAAGCGCAGAAAATACGACACCCTGTCCCCCCACCTTCGGCTGATCGAGCTGCCGGTGCTGGCGCTGCTGCTGACCCTGTATGTGGAGCTGATGAACCGCGGCCTTTCGGTGGA
>JAFWBZ010000139.1 GCA_017537105.1 Clostridia bacterium
CTGGAACGCGTAGCTGCCCACGCTCGTCGCGCCGCTGCCGACGACCACCTTCGTAATGGCGCTCTTCCGCAGCTCCCACGGCGCGCCGCTGTCCGACGAATAGTCCGACATCGCGCCCGTCCCGGCGATCGTCAGCACGCCCTCCTCGTCGATCCTCCACGTCAGCCGCGCCCCGCACGTCCCCTCCGTGGGACCGAGATCCGACGCCTGTACGCTCGGCAGCGCGAGGCACAGGACGAAGACCAGGATCATCGCCAGCCATCGTTTCATTTCAACACACCTCCATTTAGAGATCCTTTGATCGTATAATCCTATTATATAATAGTTTTTCTCAGATTTCTACTTTTTTATCTATTTTTTCATATCATTTTAAGGGAACTGACGCACCCGGTTTTTGGGCTGCCCTTTGGACGTCAACAGAGGGGGAAAGGTTTCTTCCGCCAGTTCGCGAAGATATACGATTCTCATCCTGGAAATCGTTGCAGGGTGGAAAAAGAGTTGTATTTTCAGGGCTTTTTTGTGTTTACAACGCGATATAAATCTGGTACAATAGATTTGTATATGTATACTGTGAAATAAGGAGAAGTGGGCCTGCGGTTATGATCCCGCAGAACCACATATTATTGTAGGTATACGCATCCAATTTCAAGGAAAGGGGTCGAAGATAGTGATGGACACTTTTCGCGGCGGAGTTCATCCAGTCGGCTGGAAGGAACTGAGCCGGGAAGCGGCGCTTCGCGAATTCGATGCCAGGGGAGAAATGGTCTATCCCCTGTCGCAGCACATCGGAAAGCCCGCGAAGCCAATCGTAAAAAAGGGCGATCCTGTGCTGGTGGGTCAGCGCATCGCCGAGGCGGACGGATTTGTCTCCGCGCACATCGCCTGCTCCTGCTCGGGCACGGTGAAGGCAGTTGAGAAGCGTCGCACGCTCACCGGCGCAATGCTCGACTGCATCGTGGTGGACAACGACGGCCAGTACAATCGCGCACAGGGCTTTGGCGAGCGGGAGGACGTCACCGGCATCAGCCGGGAGGAGATCCTGCGCCGGGTACAGGATGCGGGCATCGTGGGCCTGGGCGGCGCCGGATTCCCGACGCACGTCAAGCTCCAGCCCAAGGATCCCTCGGCCATCCGCTATGTCATCGCCAACGGCGCCGAGTGTGAGCCCTACCTGACCTGCAACGACCAGCTGATGCGCACCCGCGCGGAGGCCATCATCGAGGGCCTGGAGCTGGTGCTCAGCCTGTTTGAAAACGCGGAGGGCGTCATCGCCATCGAGGACAACAAACCCGTGGCCATCGCCGCCATGAAGCAGGCCGCCGAGGGCAAAAAGCGCATCAGCGTGCGCGCGCTCAAGACCAAATACCCCGAGGGCGGCGAGCGAACGCTCATCAAGGTCATCGCCGGCGTCGACTATCCCGCGAAGCTGCTGCCCGCGGATGTGGGCTGCATCGTAAGCAACGTCGGCTCGCTCTACGCCATCCAGCGCGCAGTCGTCTATCGCGAGCCCCTGTTCTCCCACGTATTCACGCTGAGCGGCGACGCCGTGAAGAATCCCGGCAACTTCATCGTCCGGGACGGCACCCGCTTCTCCGAGCTGCTGGAGGCGGCGGGCGGCCTGAAGGAGGGCGTCACGCTGAAGAAGGCGCTGGCCGGCGGCCCGATGATGGGCATCGCCATGAGCTCGCTGGACGTGCCGATCATGAAGATGAACAACGGACTGACGCTGATGAGCGAGGACCCCGAGGAGGTCGCCGAGCGGCAGATGACCTCCTGTCTGCGCTGCGGCCGCTGCAGCACCGTGTGTCCCATCGGACTGATTCCCCAGCTGATGGCAGACGCCGCCACCGTCGGAGATCTGGAGCGCTACGAGAAGAAGCTGTACGGCCTGGAGTGCGTGCAGTGCGGCTCATGCACCTACATCTGCCCGGCCAAGCGGCCCCTGATGCAGACCTTCAAACAGACCAAGGCAGAAATACTGGCGCGCAAGCGCGCAGAGGCAGGAGGTAAAAAATGAATACAGCGCTGAATATCTCCTCCGGCCCCCACGCGAGGGACAAATGGACGACGTCCTATATCATGCACGTCGTCATACTCTCCCTGCTGCCCACCGTGGTCATCGGCGTCATCGCCAACGGTCTCCATGCGCTGATGATCATCCTCTCCTCGGTCATCGCGGCGGTGCTCTCTGAGTTCGTCTTCGACAAGCTCTGCCACAAGAAGGACACCTGGAAGGATGGCAGCGCGGTCATCACCGGCCTGATGCTGGCCCTGTGCCTGTCCCCCAGCGTGCCGCTGTACATCCCGATCCTCGGTTCGATGTTCGCCATTCTGGTGGTCAAGTGCTGCTTCGGCGGCTTGGGCAAGAACTTCATCAACCCCGCCCTGGCGGCTCGCTGCTTCCTGCTGATCTCCTTCGGCACGGCCATGACCCGCTTCGAGGTGGACGGCGTATCCACGGCCACCCCCATCGCCGACCTGATCGGCGGCAACACGGTCAACATCACGAAGATGTTCCTCGGCTTCACGCCCGGCGTCATCGGCAGCTCCGCTCTGGCGCTGCTGGTCGGCGGCCTGGTGCTCTGGGCCCTGGACATCATCCACGGCGAAATCTGCTTCTCCGTGCTGGGCGGCTTCACGCTGTTCCTGGCCATCTTCGGCGGCCGCGGCTTTGATCCCCGCTTCTTGGCGGCGCACATCTGCGGCGGCGGCGTGGTGATGGGCGCGTTCTTCATGGCCACCGACTACGCCACCTCCCCGGTCAGCAAGCTGGGCCAGTTCGTCTACGGCACGCTGATCGGCGTGCTGGGCGCGATCTTCCGCCTGTACGGCGGCACGACCGACTCCTTCAGTTACTCCGTCATCATCGGCAACCTGTTTGTGCCGCTGATCGACATGTACATCATCGCCAAGCCCTTCGCCTATCGCAGGACGGCCGAGCGCAAGACCGGCCAGTCCGTGCCGCTGCTGAAGCGCGTGCCGCGGCCGGTGATCGTGCTCACGGCGATCACACTCATCGCGGGCCTGGCCCTCAGCGGCGTCTATGCCATGACCAAGGACACCATCGACGAGCAGAAGCGCGCGGCGAACGCGGCTTCCTACGGCGCGGTGGTGCCGGAGGCCGTGAACTTCGAATCGAGCGGCGCCATCGACAAGGCGATCGAGGACCTGAACGGCCAGGTCTACGGCAGCGACTTTGGCCGCGCCTACATCAACGAGGCATACATCGCCAAGGATGCGGACGGCAATACGGTGGGTTACGCCATCAGCGCCACCTCCTCGGACGGCTTTGACGGCAATGTCTCTCTGGCCGTGGGCCTGAACGCCGAAGGCGTGCTGAACGGCATCTCCTTCACCGAGCTCAACGAGACGCCCGGCATGGGCATGCGCGTGGACGAGCCCGCCTTCAAGGATCAGTTCGCCGGCAGGTCCGTGACCAAATTCACGCTGAACAAGGCGGGCGGATCGACGGAGGACGATCAGATCGACAGCGTCTCCGGCGCATCCACCACCTCCGGCGCCGTGGTCAACGCCGTCAACGCTGCCCTTGATTTCTTCCACTCCTTCATGAAGGGAGGAAACTGAGATGAACAAATACCTTGAACGAATCTACAACGGCATCATCAAGGAGAATCCCACGCTGATCCTGATGCTCGGCATGTGCCCCACCCTGGCGGTCTCCACCCGCGCGCTGAACGGCATCGGCAAGGGCCTCTCCACCACCGCGGTGCTGATTCTCTCCAACGTGGTCATTTCCCTGCTGCGCAAGGTCATTCCCGACCAGGTTCGCCTGCCTGCCTACATCGTGGTGGTGGCCTCGCTGGTGACGGTCACGGAGCTTTTGATCGAGGCCTATCTCCCCTCCCTGTACGAGGCGCTGGGCATCTACATCCCGCTGATCGTCGTCAACTGCATCATCCTGGGCCGCGCGGAGGCCTACGCCAACAAGCACACTCCCGGCCTTTCGCTGATGGACGGCCTGGGCATGGGCATCGGCTTTACCCTGGCGCTGACCCTGGCCGGCCTGATCCGCGAGGTGCTGGGCAACGGCACGGCCTTCGGCGCGCAGGTGCTGCCCGCGGGCGTCGAGCCCATCGGCATCTTCGTGCAGCCTCCGGGAGCGTTCCTGGTCATCGCGTTCATCATCGCCATCCAGAACGCCATCGGTATCAAGACGCGCCAGCGTCAGCTGGTTGAAAATGCCTGCGGCGGTTGCTGTGCCACCTGCACGGCTGCCTGCGGCAAGGCGGAAGGAGGAAATGCCAAATGACGTCGAATCTGATCCTGATCGTCATCAGCGCGGCGTTTATCAACAACGTCGTCCTGAACCAGTTCCTCGGCATCTGCTCCTTCCTGGGCGTTTCCCAGCAGATGAAGGCCTCCGCCAGCCTGGGCGGTGCCGTCATCTTCGTCATCACCATCGCCTCCGCGGTGGCCAGCCTGCTGTATGACTATGTGCTGGCGCCCCTCGGCCTCGACTTCATGAAGACCATCGTCTTCATCTTGGTCATCGCCGCGCTGGTGCAGATCGTCGAGATGTTCCTGAAGAAGACCTCTCCGGGC